>NZ_JADEVE010000185.1 GCF_016125955.1 Acetomicrobium sp. S15 = DSM 107314
GTATCTACAGGGCAGGTCCTTGCCGCCCAAGCGGGCCTTGAAATCCTCAAAAAAGGCGGAAACGCTGTAGATGCAGCCGTGGCAACGGCTGCATGCCTTACGGTTACAGAACCCACCTTTCGCAGACAGGCTCGCTTACGTATCAGATCCATCCTGCGGACATGTTCCAACGGGAAAGCTGCTATCCAAAGTAGGGTCCACCAAAAGGAGAGCCCTCATAGACGAAGAGACAAAGGTTTGGCACCCTGGCCCTATCGGCGGAAGCGACAGAGTATGCTTAGCCACGACCGACGGCGCTAATCGCCGCATG
>NZ_JADEVE010000186.1 GCF_016125955.1 Acetomicrobium sp. S15 = DSM 107314
AGTTCACGATGGCCAACCGCCACTCGTCGGATGCAGCCATCGCCAACTCCAAAGCCTTGTCGAAGTTGCCGCGCACCGCCAAAACCTTGGCACCGGAGATCAAGGCTTGGGCAAGTTTGCCCCTCGCCACTTTGCCGGCGGGAAGGATCACATAACCGGGGAGACCGGCCGCCGCAGAATAAGCAGCCGCCGAGGCGGAAGTGTTGCCAGTGGAAGCGCAGACGACGGCGCGAGCCCTGCCTTCCAAGGCTTTAGCCACTTATCACTTTCTCTGCTATTTCTCTAAACTCTTCTATTGTGAGCAAGCCCCCCTTCGACAAGGACTTTTCTTTCACAGCGTTGACGATTTCAAGTTTTTGCTCTACTTTTGCGCAAAAACAGAAACGAGCAGCCCTACAATCTAAGAATTCGCCTGCTGGCCGGTGATAGGGTCTGTGATCCTCCATATGGGTATCTTCAAGGCAAAGATATCCGAGGCGGTGTATAGATCGATGATATGGGCGCTGCGGTGGCTTATTGGATATGTAATGCGCATC
>NZ_JADEVE010000187.1 GCF_016125955.1 Acetomicrobium sp. S15 = DSM 107314
CGGCGACGCCCTCGCCGCCATGGTTACGGAGCTGAGGGGGCTTGATCGCGACGACTTCGCCCTCTTTCACCCCGGCGGAAAGCTCGGCAGAAGGCTCCTCCTGCGCGTCTGCGACGTCATGGGGAGGGGCGAGCGGATGCTTACGGATTAAAATATGCAGGCGATGGCGTACTGACTGTGTTGTCTTCCGTTTTACGTTTAATGAAGGAGGGATAAGAGTGAGATTTTCTAAGTGGCTGTGTGCGGTTGGTGCCGATAGTGCTTTGGTGGTGACGACGCCTGAGATATCAGCTGTGCGGGACGCCGATCGTATCATAGGGCTTTTGGAGTCGATGGAAAAGTCCGATATCTCTTTGATAATCAATCGCATA
>NZ_JADEVE010000188.1 GCF_016125955.1 Acetomicrobium sp. S15 = DSM 107314
CGACAGTGGAGTGGCGGATTTGCTGGATAGATACCGTGCCAGGCTCGGCATTGATGCTATACCTAAGGGGAAGTTTCTCATGCGGCAGGCTGTTCATAAGATTCGAGAAGGGGCGTTTTATCTTGAACCGCCTCCCTTTCCCGGAGCAGGTACAGGGACACTTGGACCTGTTGCACCTCGCCAGGTCATTCTGGCGCGGAGTTTTTCCCTCGTGTTCGCTCGGCGACGTGGACCTGGCGTTAGTTCAGAACGACATAGCAGATTATGCCTGGAACGGCACAGAGTTCTTCAAGAAGCCTATAAAGAACTTCCGTGCCATAGCTCGCCTTTACCCTGAAC
>NZ_JADEVE010000189.1 GCF_016125955.1 Acetomicrobium sp. S15 = DSM 107314
GCGTAGCCACCGCCAAAACCGAATAAGCCAACTTTGAAAAAGCTAAATAGAAGTTGCAAAAGTTGCACTTAGTGCGCCAAATTACGGCTTCCCTCACACTCTTAGCTTGTATGATACCTTCTTAATTTTCAGCTTTATTTATTTCTTCTTTCTCTTCCTTAGCTGGCCTGATAAAGAATCCCGCTATCGAAGCGGTATCGAGGCGCGATTTCGACGCCGCTAAAGCTATGTATGGTCGCGCCGAGGAGGCGAGCCGCAAGCTCACAGCGTTGATGGAAAGGTGCCTTGCCATATGTAAAGGCGAGGCGCCTCTTGAGG
>NZ_JADEVE010000190.1 GCF_016125955.1 Acetomicrobium sp. S15 = DSM 107314
GTTCAGGCCTTTCCCCAAAGAGGAGATCAGAAAAGCGTTGGACGGCAAGAAGGCCGTAGTCGTGCTGGACCGCGCCGCATCCTTCGGCGCGGAGGCTCCGCTCTACGAAGCCGTAAAGTCATCCCTCTATAACGCAGTCCAGAGAGCAGATTGCCCCCGAAACAGCAACGGCAAAGATCGACGAGTCGTCCATGGAAAACTGGGCAATCAAACGCACCGACGCCGGACCCGCACAAAGCGAGTCTATTCTCTAGCCTACTTGGTTGACCGACGCATTGGTAATTCCGCCAAAAAAACGATGGTAAAATTGCTTTAGTTGACGGAAGATCGGTGTTGCTTAGGCGGTTTGCGTCCACGTTATGTCTTTTCATTTGAAAAACAAGTCTGGGAGCCACGTAACCAGTTTGGGGAAAATAACGCATAGAGCCAAGCAAACCAGCTGGGTCAAAACGAAGGGTATAACGGAGCGGTAAATATCCGTCATGGTTATATCCTTAGGAACAATTCCCTTCATTAAGAACAGCATGGTTCCGAAGGGCGGCGTGAGGTAGCCTGTCTGCGTGTTTACCGCGTAAAGAACCCCAAGCCACAGAGGATCGAATCCGTAGATAGGTATGAGCGGAAGAAGGATGGGAAGAGTGATCATCACGATGCTCCAGGCATCGATCACGAAACCAAGCCCGAACCAGACAACTTGTATGGCTATCAGCATCGTCCACCAGCCTATCTCATGGGTCTCGACCAGCCGCGTCACCAATCTGGAGGCTCCGAGGCCCATGTATACGGCGGCAAAGGCTTGAGCAGAGAAGAGGATCCACATCATGAACCCCTGGACTCTTATCGTGGCATTAGCGGAATCTTTGATCAATTGCCAGTTCAAACGTCGATGGATGGCGCTGCACACCAGAGCGCCGAAAGCCCCGACCGCAGAGGCCTCCGTAGGTGTGGCGATGCCGCTGTAAATTGAACCCAGAACAGTAATTATAAGCAGAAGAGGAAGGATTACACCCTTGAGTGACCTGATTTTTGCTCCCCAGTCGGCCCTCTCTTCGGGCGGAAGAGGAGGACCAAGCTCCGGATTCCGGTAGCACTTCACCATTATGTAGACAATTATCAACAGAGAGCAGAGCAACCCTGCTCCCATTCCTCCGGCGAAGAGCTTACCTATCGATACTTGGGCGATAGTCCCGTAGAGAACCAAACTGATACTTGGAGGTATAAGAGGACCAAGAACGCCCCCAGCCAAGATGCAGCCTGTTGCAAGGGTTTTATCGTACCCGCGTTTGAGCATGGCCGGAAGGGCCATGACCCCCATGATCACCACGCCGGTGGAGGCAATCCCCGACATGGCCGCTATCAGTGTACAGGTTATCACTGTGCCGACCGCAAGGCCGCCCCTAAGAGAACCAGTCCAACGGTACATCATTTCGTACAGATCCTCCGCTACGCCGGAGTGCTCCAAAACTGACGCCATCAACACGAAGAGAGGACAGGCAACTAGCGTGGTGGTAGACATCATGGAAAAAGTCCTGGCGACAATAATAAAGAGGGATTCAGGACCCCAGAACACAGCGGTGAAAACGGTGGCTAATCCACCGAGAACAAAAGCTACAGGAAGCCCCAATGCCAGTAAAAGGAACATGCTACCGAACAACAGAATGGAAATAAGTCCTATACCCATGAGATCACCTCAGTTATCGGTTGCATCTTCGGCACTGGCCCCTACTACAAGCTCCCGGCCAGTCATAGCTATATAGAGATCCTTGACGGTCTTGGTCAGCCCCTGGAGTAAAACCAGGGTAGCCCCCACGGGAATGGTCAGCTTGATCGGCCATATAGGGGGACCCCAGGGGCTCCCGGAATATTCCAAAATCTTCAGGCTGGCCCAGGCCCAAGGTGCACTTTTCCACAACAATGTGCCTACAAAGGCATAGAACATAGTCCAGGTGAACAAGTCAACTATAGCCTTTGTACGCAGCGGAAAGCGCTGGTAGAACACCTCTACGTTGACGAACGCCCCCCAGCGAAGGGCATAAGCTCCTCCTATGATAAAGTGCGCTCCGTAAAGCATGCACGACGTCTCGTGGGCCCAGATGGTAGGCCTGTTGAACACATACCTCATTACCACCTCGTACACCAGTATGAGCATTATCGGATAAACGAGGAAACCGACTATCCTGCCAACCCAATCATTCAGGTTGTCGACAAACCCAACTAGCGCCACTAACGATCTCAACCGCCTCACCTCATCGGACACATGAGTTCCCAACGAAAATATACCCCCTCCCCCAGAAGAGAGGGGGCACGTTTCCTCTGTATTTTCTACGCTCGCAGGATCTCAATCTATGTAGCCGTAGTCCCTCATAAACTGCTTAATGATCTTAACTCCCTCGACGACCCTTGGATCCTTCGCCCCAACTTCCTCTGCAATTTTATCAAGGTACGGCAGCGAGAATTCGTTGGTTATCTTGTCAACGTCTTCCTTCCCCCATTCGATATAAGTGGTTCCCCACTCGGGGAAGGACTTGTTGAACATCTCGCGTTCCTGCATCGTGCAGACGTCCGCATAATCCTTAGCGAAAGCGATGGCCGCCGTATTAACAATAGCCTTTAAGTCGTCGGGCAAGGCATCCCAGGCTTTCTTGGATACCCAAAGCTCCATTCCCTGTGGGACCTGCCAGGGCGGGCCAATAAAATACGGACAGACTTCGTAAAGCTTAAGGTCGCGATACAGCCACCAAGCGGTGCCACTGCCATCAAGCGTTCCCATGGCGATGGCCATGTAGGTCTCTGGGTGTGGAAGCATGACCGGAGAGGCCCCAAAGTGTTCCATGCAGTCTGACATAGCGCCAAAAAACCGCACCTTGAATCCTTTGAGGTCATCGACCGAGTGCAGGGGTTTCTTGCTCCAGAAGTACGTGTTTCCTACGTTATGGCTCCCAAGGAAATGAATGCCTTGGTCTTTCAGGCCTTCTCCAATTAGATTATCCAATCCTCTATGATGATATAACTCATTAAATTCATCGTTGGTTCGCGTAACGAAGGGAGGCATATTGCCTGCAGCTAGCCAACCTACGGGGATCGCTCCTCTAAAAAACAATCCACCTGTATTGGCTATCTGGATCATGTTTGCCTGCAATGCGGGGAACACTTCCGCATAGTCCACCAACTCACCGGCATAGTGCAAGGTTATGTTCAGCCTGCCGCCAGACATCTCACGTACCCTCTCGATGAAAGGAGGAATGACATATGTCGTCGAAAGCGCTCCAGGTGTATGATGACTCTGGAATTTCCAGTTGATGACTTTTGCCGCCGCTGCAGGATGCGAAAAATCGACAACCAGCAGGGTTACACTCACCGCAAACACCATTACTAAAGCTATCAGACTTCTGTGCTTCACGTAAACCACCCCCTTCAGACTATCTCTATGTTTCTTGCTTGCCTTTGCTCTTATGGACATCACCCCACTTATTTCTGATCGGGTGGCCGAAAACAAAAAGCGCATCTCATCGCCTTTTGCCACAACTTATATAAACCATACTAACTTTAACCGAAGTATGTTCGGTTTAAAAGAGTAACAAGGCATTATCAGCCCCCCAAGACACTTCACCTAAAATATAAATGAAAGAGTTACGATAACTCCATAGACAAGGTTCATATTATCACATCTAACCTGCGCCAGTCAAATAGCGGTTTTCCTCATGTCTTCGAAATCACATTGTTTCCCAATAATTGGATAGATGAATTAATTTTTAACAATAGCAGGCTTCTTAGAGCCATCACAGACATTCCGCCTGCAGAGCTTGAGGAAAAGTATTACAATCTCCAGGAGACCTCAGCTGTTGTAGCTGGACTCAAATAAAAAAGCCTCCGGGAAAGCCGGGGCGGTTCATTCTCTTCGGTCAAAGGAGATCTGCTGCACATCAGGAGGGGGAAATACGGTCCAGTCGAGGCCGACTCTCAAGAGCTGTGCACGGTGAGCTATACACAAACT
>NZ_JADEVE010000191.1 GCF_016125955.1 Acetomicrobium sp. S15 = DSM 107314
CCTGAAAGTCAGTTTATGCCCGGGGTTGTATATACTTGCCTTAGATGTGTGCTTACCTTACCAGATATATCCTACATTGCCTTAAAAACATATACAAGGGCATATGCCGCAAAGCTTTTAGAGCTTCCTTTGGAGCTTAAAGTAAATGTCGGACAAGGGCCATCTTTAGAGGCTCTATTTCAAAAGATTGCCAAAGTGGCGCAAGAGGTGGATAATTAAAAAACCGACCGGGTTCGTGAACGCCTAAAGGGCGGAAACCCGGTAGGCATGTTTAGATTTTAGGTGTTTCTTGTATTTTTTTGCGTTTTAATCATGGGAAGGAGAGTGAGAGGTTCATGAAGTTGAGCAAAGGGGTTTTAAAAAGGCGTTTTTTGCTTGTAGCCGCTGTGGTGGCCATTTTGTCGCTGGCCATTGGAAACCTTGCGGTAGCAGCTGGGCCATCGAGGCTTGACGAAATTCTGGAACGAGGCGTGGTCAAGGTTGGGACGACCGGAGACTACAAGCCTTTCACTTATCTTAACAAAGAGACCAAAGAGTATGAAGGAATCGACATCGATATGGCCAGGTCGCTGGCAAAGGCCCTCGGCGTAAAGCTGGAATTCGTCCCCACAACCTGGAAAAACATAGTGACGGATCTCGTGGAGGATAAATACGATGTGGCAGTTGGTGGTATCTCTAAAAAGCTCGACCGCCAGATGAAAGTCTTTTTCACCATACCTTATATGGAGACAGGGAAGGCCCCTATCACTCGCAAGGAAAACGTGAATAAATTTCAGACCCTGGAGCAGATCGACCAGGAGAATGTAACGGTCATCGTCAATCCTGGTGGGACGAACGAGCAATTTGTCCGTGAGAACCTTAAGAAGGCAAAGATCCTTGTTTATGATGACAATGTAACCATCTTCGACCAAATCGTTGCGGGCAAGGCGGACCTTATGATTACCGATGCCGTGGAGACGTTAGTGCAGGAGCGGATACATCCTGAGCTCGCCGCCGTCAACCCCGACAAACCTTTCACCTTTACGGAATTCGGTTACATGCTCCCCCGAGGAGACATAATCTTCAAGGAGTGGGTAGATCTGTGGCTCCATACCGCTCTTAAAACAGGGCAATTCAAAGAGATCTTTGATAGCCACATTAAATGAACTTTTAAAGGGTTTTTTGGACTTGGCTCACGCGCCGAACTGAAAGGCGTTTCTTATGCGGTGGGATTCGAGGTAAAGGAAGAGGGACTCTCCGTCGGATGAGAAAGCGAAGGGTCCCTCTTTTAAGATTTCGATGAGCCTTACATCTTCTTCGGAAAGCAGCGGGTTATAAAAGCGCTGAGTTTTAAGTCCTACAGCTTCGATCCTCATTTGGTTTCTGCCTATAGATGTGGCTGAAATTACCCTTACCCTTTCGGGCCAAAAGGGCCCTTTAAGGATATTGCTGGGCTGAACCTGTGCCATCTTGTCACCTCCAGCGTTTTCGGGCTAACTTTGAGACGAGCTAAAGAGTTGTTATGTATATTATGCCGCTTAATGAGACCTCCGTTAATAACTCTTCGACGGTTTTGCCCAAGATCGGATGCCTCCAATTGGGGGCAATTTGGGATAGCGGCAAGAGTACAAATGCCCTCTCGTGCATCCTCGGGTGCGGTATTTCCAATTCTCCATCGCGTATCGCAAGATCGTCGATGTAGAGTATGTCGAGGTCGATCTCCCGCGGCCCCCAAGGCCCTCTATCCTGTCGCCCTATGGCCACTTCCATCTCCTTCAGTTGCGCCAACAAGAGCTGTGGGTCCATGGATGTCTTGACCAATACGCAGGCGTTTAGAAATCTCGGTTGTTCGGTCAGGCCGACAGGGGGGGTCTCGAAGACGTCGCTTTTTCTGAGGATCTCCACGCCCTTTCTCTTCAGGAGGGACAAGGCGCGTCTGAGCGCGCCGAGCCTGTCTCCCACGTTGCTTCCGAGTCCTATGGCTGCAACCCTCATAACGGCGCCCCCTTTATCGCTTCTATTACTTTTAGGATTTCCGCGTTTGCTTTCACGTCGTGGACCCTCAAGATATCTACGCCCTTCCAGGCGCACAAGCTGCTTACAGCGATCGTGCCAAATAAGCGTTCCTCGGGGTCCGGCCGGTTCAGGATTTGGCCTATGAAGCTCTTCCTCGAATGTCCAATAAGTATGGGCAATCCGAAGGTGCGGAAGGCCTCTATATGCTTCAGTATAACTTCGTTGTCGACGAGGCGCTTGCCGAAACCTATCCCTGGGTCCAAGATGATTTGTGACCTCTTTATCCCACAACGCTCGGCCAGTGCGAGTCGCTCTTCGAAGTAGGCGGCGACTTCGGTCGTTACGTTTTCATAATAGGGATCTCGCTGCATGTCCTGTGGCGTTCCCTTTATGTGCATGAGTATGAGTGGAACGCCCAGTTTCGCTATAGTCGATGGCATATCGGGATCGAAACCCAGCCCCGATATGTCGTTTATCATATCTGCGCCGGCTTCTACGGCGGCTTCGGCCACTTGCGCTTTGTACGTGTCTGCAGATATCACCACGTCGGGCAGGGCATCCCTGATTGCCCTTATGGCTGGGATGAGCCGCCCCATTTCTTCGTCTAAAGACAGAAAGGAAGAGCCTGGGCGCGTCGATTCTGCCCCCACGTCTACGATCGCCGCTCCTTCTTCTACCATGGCGACGGCTCTATTCGCGCACTTGCTTAAATCGATGCGGCTTGCGGCGTAGAAGGAGTCGCTGGTGACATTTATGATGCCCATTATGAGCGTCCTGTTTCCGAGCTCGAGTCTTCTGCCCCTCGGAAGCTCGAGCTCCCATCTTTTGCGTGAAAGCCCCTCTATAGCTGCGGATAGCCCTTTGCGCACCTCTTCGAGCCCCCAATACGGCATGGCGGAAAGCTTCTGCACGAGGCCTTTTAGCTGTTTGGGCGTGCCGAGGAGGATCACGTCCGAAGCCTCCACCTTGCATTCGATGCAGCGCTTATGCACCGCGGCGTCTCCTCCCAGCGACAGCATTTCCTGCTTCAAGGCGTTCGCGGCTCTGGACTCGACAGCCGGCAAAAATAGCGCCAACGTCTTTCCCTTATTCGCGAAAAAAGGGAAAGACCGTGGGTCTGCACCGAGCTTTTCGACGGCCCTGGCCAGTTCTTCGGAGTCTGTAAAGTCGAAATAGCAGATGGCCATAGTTTCGGCGCCCCCGTTAAACCCACTCCTGGATGAAGCTTTCCAGGTGATTGGTCTCGTTGAGCTGAGTGAGGCAGTAGCCGCGCGCTTCTTCGTATACGAGCGTACTGTAGGAGGCCGTATCCACGTGGACTCTCCAGAAATAGGGCGGCGATATCTTCAGGCATGCCGCGATCATC
The DNA here is from genome assembly GCF_016125955.1 of Acetomicrobium sp. S15 = DSM 107314. NCBI lineage: Bacteria > Thermotogati > Synergistota > Synergistia > Synergistales > Acetomicrobiaceae > Acetomicrobium > Acetomicrobium sp. S15 = DSM 107314. The sequence continues at coordinate 3,362 of NZ_JADEVE010000191.1, forward strand.
GGCTTTATGACCGCTCTATGGCTCACGACGACGAAGGACTCTCCCCTATGTCTTCGGATCAGCGCCTCGAGCCCTTCGAAAGCCCTCCTTTGCACGTCGCCGAGGCTCTCGGCCCCGGGGAGGCGGAGGTCTTCGGGGCTCAAGAGCCACGTCTGCCACTCCTTTGGAAATTCCTTTTCCACCTCGACTTTCGGGCGCCCCTCCCAGGGGCCCAGGTTTATGTTGTTGAAGCTTTCGTCGGGATAAAAAGGGGCGTTGCAGCGTTCGGCGACGATGCGGGCCGTCTCCGTGGCTCTGCTCAAGGGGCCGGAGTATACGGTGGAGATGCCCCAGCGCTTCGATATCGCCGTAGCGAGCGCCTGTGCCTGCTTTACGCCGTTTTCGTTCAGCGGAAAATCCTTTCTGCCGCGAAAGAGCCCCTCCCTATTGCCCGGACACTCGCCGTGCCGCACGATTATGGCCGTAGTCATAGCCTCCATTTGCTCCGTTTCTCCTTTCGAGGATGTGTCTGTGGTGTCTTTTCTTATACCATTCCTTTATATCATTTTACCGCGGAAGGGATAAACGGGAAGCCGTGCCGCACTTTTCGGGCCCGAGAGTGCCAGAGAAATTTGACCAGTCTTGACAATCGGCATCTATATTGGTAACCTATTTTTGGCTTAAGGGTGTCTTAGCACTTCTCTTATGAGAGTGCTAATAGAGCCTTTGGAGGTGCGGATATGGTCACCGAGAGGCAACTTGAGATCATCCTTGCGGTTGTTTACGAATACATAACGACGGGCGAACCGGTCGGCTCGAGGGCGATTTCTAAGCGTTACCTTACGGGCGAGAGCCCGGCCACCATACGCAACGAGATGGCCGACTTGGAGGAGATGGGGTATTTATGGCAGCCTCATACCTCTGCCGGTCGCGTTCCGACATCCAAGGCCTATCGGCTTTACGTGGATGCCATACTGCAGAGAAAACCTGCGCCGCCGCAGGGTTTGGAACGATGGCTAAGAGAGATCAAGAAGCGCCGCAGGAATACGGAGGAGCTCCTCTCTTATGTCTCGACGCTGATGAGCAGGACAACGCGGTGCTTCTCGGTAGCGGCCATCGGCGCCTCGGGGAACATGCAGCCGAGGCGGGTGGATTTCGTCCGACTCGACAGCGGACACGTGATGGTTTTGGTCGTCCTCGAGGGCGGCTTGGTGCACCATCGCGTCATTGCCGTGCCTGGCGATATTTCGCAGGATAAGCTCGACGCCGCCGCGAGGAAGGTCAACGAGTTGATAGCAACTCGGCCGTGGAGCGAGGTGCGCGCCGCTTTGTATCGACAGATCAGGGGAGAATTAGAGGACTATCTCAACGCCTGCCTCGCCGCCATCGACGAGCTGGACGCCATGGCTCTGCGCCAAAACTATCACTTCTTTGCGCGCGGGGCGAGCGAGATACTGAAACTCCCCGATTTCCAGGATGTGAGCCGCATCAGCGCCATCCTCGCCCTTTTAGAGGAGGAGGAGTCATTGCTGCGCCTTTTGGAGAGCTACTCCTTGAAGGAAGGGCTCCACGTCATCATAGGAGAGGAAAATGCCATCGAGGAAATGCGCGATTACTCTTTACTCTTCAATGTGGTGGACGCTGCGGGATGCAGGATGATTTTGGGCCTCATAGGGCCGCTGAGGATGGACTATGAAGGCTCCATCGCTACGTTGGAGGCGATATCCAAGGATCTCAGGGAGGATCACATGTAAATGCGGAGGGGATAGACGTGTTGGAGGATAGAGTCGATAAACCCTTGGAAGAGCAGACTCAGCCTTCTTCGGCACCGGAAGGGTCATCCAGGCCGAAGAAGGGCAGGGCGCCTACCAAGGAGGAGTTAAAGAAAGAACTCGAAGAGACTATGCAGGAGCGAGACAAGTTGAAAGAAGAAGTTGAAGAGGCGCGTTCATCTTATGCGGCTTTGCTCGACGAAGCGAGTCGCATAAAGGCGGATTTCTACAACTACCGCCAGCGAGCCGAAAGGGAGATCAAGAGGGAGCGCCAGCGAGGCGCTGAGGATATACTGATACAATTGTTGCCGGTTCTCGATAACCTGGAGCGCGCCCTGATGCACCTGGGCGAATTGGATGACTCGCCCATGGCAAAGGGTATCTCCATGATCTATAAACAACTCCTCCAGAGCTTAAACGAAGCGGGCCTGCAGCCGATACCGACGGTCGGGCAGCGTTTTGATCCAGCCCTCCATGAAGCTGTAGGCGTCGTCGTGACCGATGATGCAGAGCGCGACGGCGAGATCCTGGAGGAGATAGAAAGAGGTTTTACCTTTGGCGGCAAAGTCTTGAGGACCGCTAAGGTCAAGGTAGCGAGATATTTCGCCAAACCGTAGGAGGGTGATCTATATGAGCAAGATAATAGGCATAGACTTGGGAACTACAAACAGCGTCGTAGCTGTTAAAGAAGGAGACAACATCACTGTCATACCGAACGCCGAGGGCAGCCGTCTCACCCCTTCTGTCGTGGCCTTTACGAAGGAGGGGGAAAGGCTGGTCGGACAGCTCGCCAAGCGCCAGGCCATCATCAACCCTGAGCGAACGATTATGTCCATCAAGCGCAAGATGGGCAGCGACTATAAAGTGGTGATAGATGGCAAGGCTTATACTCCTCAGGAGATCTCGGCTATGATACTCCAGAAATTGAAGCACGATGCCGAGGAATACCTGGGCGAACCCGTGACGAAGGCGGTAATCACCACGCCTGCCTATTTCACCGACGCTCAGCGCCAGGCCACGAAGGACGCGGGTGAGATAGCTGGGTTAGAGGTGGTGCGCATCATCAACGAGCCGACGGCGGCGTGTTTGGCCTATGGCGTCAACAAGGAAGGAGAGCACAAGATCCTCGTCTTCGACCTCGGCGGAGGCACCTTCGACGTTTCTATCCTGGACGTGGGCGAAGGGGTCTTCGAGGTCCTGGCGACCTCCGGAGATAACCATTTAGGAGGCGACGACTGGGATCAGCGCATTGTAGATTGGATGATAGCCGAGTTCAAAAAGCGCGAGGGCGTGGACCTGAGCCAGGACAGAATGGCACTCCAGCGCCTGCGCGAGGCTGCAGAGAAGGCTAAGATTGAACTTTCGTCCATGCCTGAGACCACGATATCGCTGCCCTTCATCACGGCTACCAACACAGGGCCTAAGCACCTCGAATTGACCTTGACACGGGCGAAGTTCGAGGAAATGACGGCCGATTTGCTCGAGCGAGTAGTGGGGCCGGTGCAGAGGGCTTTATCCGACGCAGGCCTTACGCCTAACGAGGTAGATAAAATCCTCTTGGTTGGCGGAGCTACGCGCATGCCGATGGTCCAGCGCAAGATCAGAGAGCTCTTAGGCAAAGAGCCGACGAAGGGCGTCAACCCGGATGAGTGCGTAGCCGTCGGCGCAGCCATACAGGCGGCCATCCTGGCCGGCGAACATAAGGACATCGTGCTCGTCGACGTGACACCGCTTTCACTCGGCGTCGAAACCTTGGGCGGCGTGTTCACCAAGATCATAGAGCGTAACACGGCTATCCCTGTCTCTAAGTCGCAAGTATTTACCACTGCAGCCGACAACCAGACGCAGGTCGAAATTCACGTCCTTCAGGGAGAGCGTCCTATGGCCGCAGATAACGTTACGCTCGGGCGCTTTGTTTTAGACGGCATACCGCCCGCACCGAGGGGAGTGCCTCAGATCGAAGTCACCTTCAATATCGACGTGAACGGCATATTGAACGTGACGGCCAAGGACAAGGCCACGGGCAGGAGCCAGCACGTGACGATTCATTCGTCCCGCCTATCCGAGGCCGAAATAGAGCGGATGCGGAAAGAGGCAGAAGCTAACGAAGAGGCCGACAGGCGCAGGAAGGAGCTGGCCGATGCGCGCAACGAGGCCGACTCGTTGATATATAATACCGAAAAGCTCCTTAAAGATCTCGGCGACAAAGTCACGGCGAGCGAAAAGGTTCAGGTGGAGCAAGAGATCGAATCGCTTCGCAATGTCGCCAAGGGAGAGGATGTCCAGGCTATAAAGTCCTCCTGCGAGAAGCTCACGTCCAGATTGCATGAGCTCTCGTCAAGGCTGTACGCGCAGGCTCAGGCGCAGCAGGCAGGAGGTGGCGCTGCCGACTCGGCCCAGGCGCCGGGAGGCGCTCCTAACGAGGGCCCGACGGTGGACGCCGAGTTCAGGGATCAAGGCAAAGTTTAGAAGTTGAGGTGATCTTCCGTGCCCGGACCTGGAGCGAAGGATTATTACGAAATATTGGGCGTGCCTAAGAATGCCTCTCAGGACGAGATAAAGAGGGCTTACAGGAAGCTGGTGCGCAAATATCATCCCGACGCCAACCCAGGGAACCGGGAGGCGGAGGAACGTTTCAAGCTCATAAACGAAGCCTATGAAGTCTTGAGCGACCCGCAGAAGCGTGCCCAGTATGACCAGTTCGGCACGGTGGGCGAGACGCCTCCTCAGTGGGGCGGCGGGCCTTACGCCGACTTCGGCGGTTTCGACTTCGGTGACATCTTCGGGGATTTCTTCGATAGTTTTTTTGGCGATTCCCGGAGGTCGACGAGGAGGGGGCGTCCGGTCCCGCAGCGCGGAGACGACATCGAGATGCCGATGTCCGTTACGCTTGAGGAGGCGGCCCGCGGAGCGGTAAAAGAGGTTTATATACCGAGGTGGGAGACGTGCAAGCGCTGCGGCGGCACCGGCGCGGAACCTGGTTCGGAGCCCAGGGTTTGCCCCACGTGCAAGGGTCATGGCCAGGTGGAAAGCCACAGGCGAACCGCCTTCGGCGATTTCGTCTCCGTCACGACCTGTCCCACGTGCAGGGGGCGCGGCCAGGCTATATCTCATCCGTGCAAGTCCTGCGGGGGGCAGGGGCGCTCTCGAGCACGTCATCGCGTGGAGGTGAAAATCCCGCCAGGCGTTAACACGGGCACGAGGTTGCGCATCCAGGGCGAGGGCGAAGCCGGAACGAACGGCGGGCCGCCCGGTGACCTTTACCTCGTCATCCACGTCTTGGAGCACCCTCGCCTGGTGAGGAAAGGAGACGACCTCTATACGGACATCTACGTCCCGTTTCCCATAGCAGCCCTGGGCGGCAGCGTCGAGGTCTCGACCCTCGACGGCGAGGAGACGCTCGAGATAGCGCCTGGGACCCAATCGGGCACTTCAATACGCCTAAAGGGCAAGGGAATGCCTCGCCTTGGTAGCCTCGGGCGTGGAGACCTTATAGTCCGCGTCATGGTCGATGTCCCACGGGATCTCTCCGAGCGGCAGAGGGCGCTTATAGAGGCCCTAGCCCAAGAGATGCACGTTCCGGTCAAGGCGACGGGCCTTTTGGATAAATTGAAAGGTTGGTTCGCTTCGTGAGGGGGCTTTGCCCCCTTTCCTTTTATGGAGGGGTGGAAGCATGGACAGCGGAGAGGCTTTTTGGTGGTACATCACAATAAAGGCCCCCGAATCGCAGGAAGATCTCTTATACTCGATAGCCGACGCCACCGGGAGCATAGGCGCCGAACTCCGCGAACTGCCCGAAGGCCTGATCTTGAAGGCCTATTACAGGGCGAGCAAAGATTTGGAAAGCTGGGTTTCCCGCGTCAATGAAGCCATATCGAAAGAGCCGAGTATGGCCATAGTCGATATGGGAAAGGTGGAAAACCGCCAGTGGCATGTGGCGTGGCGCGATGCCTTTCCTCCCCTTCTCGTGGGAGAGCGCTTTGTGGTTATGGCTCCATGGCATAAGGGAAACGAGCCGGCGGGCCACATTCCTATATATATCTACCCTGGCAGCGCCTTCGGCACTGGTTATCACGAGAGCACCCAGATAGCCCTCTCCCTGTTGAGTCGCCATTGCCGCCCCGGTATGACAGCGATAGATGTGGGCAGCGGCTCCGGGATACTCTCTATAGCGTGCTGGCGCTTGGGAGCGCGCAAGGTCTATGCGAGGGACGTAGATCCTGCCACGCTGGAGGAAGCGCGAAGGAATTTTGAACTGAACGGCGTGGAGGAAGGGGCAATCGAGTTATCCTCAGGCGACGGATTGATAGGCTTGCCTGTTGCCGCGGATTTGATAGTCGCTAATATATTGTTGGAAGAGCTTTTAAGGCTCATCCCCGATATCAGAGCGCACCTTAAAGATGGAGGGGTGGCCATATTCTCAGGCCTTATACTTAAAGAGAAAGAAAGCTTTCTCGATGCGCTGCAGAGAGCTGGCTTTTGCTCTTTAGACGAGTTGGAGAAGGAGGAGTGGTGGGGTGTCGCGGCCGCGCGTTCGGCTTGAGCGCTGTGAAAAGGTCTCCGAAAGGGTATGGCGCCTCGGCGAGGAAGAGTCCAAGCATATCGATGTGCGCCGCTGTCGCGACGGAGAGCTCGTCGATGGGTTGTTGCCAGGGCGATGCCTGGTGATGAGGCTCATACGCAACGGCAGGGAGCTTTTCCTGGAGGAGCTGTACGCCCTTTCCAGCGCCCCGCCGGCTGGGAAGGTAGTCCTACTTTTGGGGATGCTGAAAAGCGAGGCCCTCGAAAGCGCCATTCGCCAGGTCACGGAGATAGGCGTTACTGAAATAATCCTCGTAAATTGTCGCCGCAGCGTCATCGCGCTTAACGGGTTGAGGCTCGAACAAAAGCTCGCGAGATGGCGCCGCATAGCCGATGAGGCCACGAAGCAGTGCGGAGCCCCTGACCCTCCTGTTATTCATCCTCCCATAGCCGTCGAGGAGCTGTCTTCGATTGCGCTACCCCAGTGGCGTTTTGTGGCAGCGCTTTCCGGCGCCAAGCCGCTCGGTTCCGTAGAGTTTGGCGGCGAAGCGGCGCTCGCAATCGGACCGGAGGGGGATTGGACACCGGAGGAGCTAAAGTTTATGTTCAATTTGGGTTTCGAGCCGGTATCCTTGGGGCCGCGCATACTCCGCGCCCCCACAGCGGCAGCCGTGGGGTGCGGTTATCTGCTGCTTTCCATGGAGAACAAGGTCAATGCGTCCTCTTGAAGGCAAGCGCGTCTTCGTCCATGCCCTCGGCTGCAGGACCAACATCTATGAGGCTTCGGCGCTCTCTTCCATGCTGAGCGAGGAGGGCGCCCAGATCGTGGATCGCTTGCCCTTCGACATAGCCGTAGTGCTGACCTGCACCGTTACGTCCACGGCGGACAAGAAATGCCGTCAGCTCATCCGACGGCTCAGGCACGAATCGCCGAATGCCGCGATCGTGGCCTGCGGCTGTTTCGTGCAACGGACCTCTCGGGAGGATCTGTCTGACCTCGGCGTCGACCTCGCCGTAGGCAGCCGCCTCAAAGGCAAATTGCCCGAACTGTTGTCGGCTTTGCTCGATGGGAAGGCAGAGCGGGGGGAGATCTTGACTGCAGACCTCTGGTCCGAGAACAGATGGGACGATCTGCGCCTGAGCTGCACGGGGTCGCGCGCTCGGGCCTTCTTGAAGGTTCAGGACGGCTGCGATCGCTTCTGCGCCTATTGCGTAATACCCTTCGTGAGGGGCAGGCCTATCAGCCGAAGTCTCAAAGACGTGGAAAAAGAGGCAAAGCAACTCGTCGAAAACGGCTGCCGAGAGATAATCCTCACTGGGGTAAACTTGGGGTTATACGGGGGCGATATATCCTCTTCTTTAGGTGAGTTGGTGAAGCGCTTGGGCCGCATCGAGGGTTTAAGCCGGCTGCGTTTCGGTTCGATCGAGTCTTTCGCCGTGGACGAGGAATTGCTCAGGGCGTTGGCCGAAACGCCGAAGTTTTGCCCCCATCTCCACATACCCCTCCAAAGCGGCGACGACGGCGTGTTGGCCAAGATGGAGCGCGGGTATACGAGCGCCGATTTCGCTAAGATGACAGAGCGGGTTCGCGCAATTTTGGGAGAAGACGTGCACCTTAGCACGGACCTGCTCGTCGGCTTTCCGGGTGAGGACGAAGCCGCTTTCGACAGGAGCTTAAAGTTTATATCCTCTATCGGCTTTGGGAGGCTTCACGTGTTCCCTTATTCCCCCAGGCCAGGGACTAAGGCCTTTAGTATCGCGGGAAGGGTCGGGCGGAAGGTCGCACACGAGCGCGTCAGGGAGGCGATCGCGCTCGGTAAAACACTACTCGATCGTTACGCCAGTCGCTGGCTGGGCAGGGAGGTGGAGGTGCTCGTGGAAGGGCACACCGGGGAGGTCTCTTTCGGTTATACGCGCCATTACCTGCGCGCCGAGGCAAGAGGGGGCAGCGCGATCCATCCGGAGTTCCGCGTAAAAGTGTTGAAGGTGCAAGATGGAGGGTTGAGTGGTATCGTTGTGGGCGATTTCGCCGACGAGGAGGAGCACTCATATGGATCTGCAGCAACTTGCCAGGCTGGTCAGCGATAAAACCGGAATACCTTGGGGTCCTCGCAACGTAGAGAGGGCGCTTGCCGCCGTTTTCGTGAGCGATAACCTCTGGGAGATCGTCCATAAAAGCGATGAGCCGCTACCCGCGGTGTCGGCTCTCGTCGGGCTTTTGCTGGAAGAGGGGATGCTTCGTGCCTCCTCTGGGGGCATTTCTCTGACGGAAAAGGGAAAGGCTTTCTGCGAAGGCTTGGGGGTTTTCCCTTTTGAGGATCATACCTGCCCAAGCTGCAGGGGGAGAGGCCTGGGCCTGGATAAATTCAAAAGAGCCTTGGAATGCTTTTATGAGATCCAGCGCGATAGGCCGGAGGCGGCTATCCGATATGACCAGGGGTATGTGACGCCAGAGACGACGTTTGCCAGGATCGCCCTGGCGGACGAGAGGGGCGATCTGCGCGACAAAATCGTGATCGTCTTCGGCGATGACGATTTGGTGGCACTGGCACTGGCAATGACGGGACTCCCGAGGCGAGTGGTCGTTATAGAGATAGATGAGCGCATAGTCGAATTTGAGAGAAAGGCAGCCGAAAAGCTCGGGTTGAATTTTGAGGTGATCATGCGCGACGCGAGGCTTCCCCTGCCGCAGGAGCTCTTGAAGCGCTTCGACACGTTTTTCACCGATCCCCCGGAGACCGTGGAGGCGATGCGCGTCTTCGTGGGGCGCGGCATATCTGCCCTGAAAGGCGTGGGCGGAGCCGGCTATTTCGGCCTCACGAGAGTGGAGAGTTCGTTAGTCAAGTGGCGGTCGGTAGAGCGTCTGCTCTTGGATATGGGGGTTACGATCACCGATATAATTCATCATTTTAATGAATATGTCAACTGGGGCTATCTTGAACAGATGAAGGCGTGGGAATTGGCGCCTGTGAAGCAATTTCCGTCGAAGAATTGGTATTATTCTTCTATGTTCAGGATAGAAGTGGTGGAATCCGTCGAGGTTCCCAATGCCGACGTGACCGGCAGGGATATATATACAGACAGCGAAAGCTCCACTGTATGAGCGATGGAAGCGGCGAAGTCTCCTCCGGCAGGAATTGACCTCGGCGCCCGTTACGCCAAAATCGCAGTGAACGGCGAATCTTCCGTCCGCGTGGCAAGAAACAGATGGGGAGGCCGCTTCACGCCTGCCGTCGTCGCCAGGGCGGGCAAAGGGTGGCTTGTGGGCGCAGAGGCGGAGCAGATGTTCGTTCGCTTTCCCGAGAGCGCGTGGTGGGGCATGATGCGCCGCGGTGGCGCCTCGGGGGACATCTTCATAGGTGGACGAAGATGGAAAGCCGAAGAAGCCCTCGCGCCGCTCTTTCTGTCGCTCAGGGAGGACGCGGAGGTCGAGCTCGGTAAGATCGTCTCGTCTTGTGCTATCGCTCTGCCCGTCGGATTCCCTACGCAAAGGCGGGATGTCGTAGATAGGGCAGCCAAGGTTGCCGGCTTTGACGAAGTGACGTTCGTCGATAAGCCTGTTGCAGTTGCGCTTTCATCCGGCGTCGACGGAAAGTTTTTCGTCCTTCACGTCGGTGCTATTTCGACCGGCGCCTCGGTCGTCGTTGTCGAAAAGGGTAGGGGCCATCTCCTCGAAAGCAGGTCTATCGGTATAGGAGGTGCCGATTTCGACAGGTCCTTGGCGCACCATCTGCAGGAAAAAGTTTGCGACCTCCGCTTGGACGAGAGAGACCCTCGATGGAAGGCCCTCCTCTTTCATGCCGAAGAGCTCAAAGAGGCCCTTTCGTTCGTGGAGAGGGCTTCGTGGTTTCCCGTTGCAGCGGGATTTACGAATGCGCGTGAACATGTCGTAAGCCGCGGCGAAATTGCCTCCCTTTATTTTCCTTTAGTAGATTCCATATTGAACTTGTGCGAGCCGCTCTGGCGGCATTGTGGCAGGCCGAGGGTTATACTTGCAGGTGGCGGCAGCAGACTCCCGTTGCTCAAGGCGCAGATAGCCGCGCGCCTGTCTAAACCCGTTCCGCTTCGCTTTCCGCCTGAGGAGGCGGAGGCCGTGGGCGCGCTCCTGTCGGCGCAAGACAATCCCGTACCTTGCCTCCTCGCTTCTGATTTGGGAATAGTCACGGCCGGCGGCGACGCGGCGCTCATATTAAAGGGCGGAACGAAGCTCCCGGCCAAGTCTACCAGGCGTTTCGCAGTCATAGGCGGTGGTAGGATGAACGTGCGCGTAGTCAAAGGAGGAGCTGACTTGGCGCGGGGAGATATCGTAGGCGATTTGGCGATCGAGGCAGCTGACGGCGAAGAGGTCACAGTGACCATTTCTGCTGATGTCGGAGGCACTTTGAACGCAAGCATATCCAGCACGAGAGGGCTTCTTGCGCACGAGGTGTTTCACCTCGGGCCTCAGGCCTCGGACTTTTACGGCCGCCGTGAGAAGACAAAAGTTATCAGGGCGCGAATGGCTCGCCTCGCTGCCCGCCTCAGCCAGTATCAAAAGCGCCGCCTGGAAAAGCTTTTGGATCACCTGAAGGATTTGGAAGACAGCGACGATAGGCTTTGGGAGAGAGGGGTGTCGCTTTTGGAAAGTTTAGCCTCTCGCCTCGAAAGGGAGAAAGCCGATGGCAGCCCAGAGAGAGATGTGGTATAGCGCCCTTGAACTTCCCTACGACGCCTCCTGGGACGAGGTGAGATCGGCCTTCAGGAGGCTCGCCAGGCGTTATCATCCAGACGTGGCTGGGTCGGAGTGGGCTTCTCATTTTCAGACCATAACCGACGCCTATGCGTCCTTGAGGGCGGAACTTTTCGGCTCACCGTCCGCGAAAGCCGAGAGGAGCGCCTCTGCGGCGAGGGAGAGCCGAATTGACGAAATTCTCGCCGGCGCAGAGCGAGAGATGGAAGACATCATGCGCGAAGCCGATAGAATTAGGCGCGAGAAAGAAAAATCGCTCCTCTTGCGCCTGCACAGCCGCCGCCTTGACGTCCGCCTGCTCGCTATGGACGCGCTCTTTCGCCTCCGCTCAACCGCTTACGCGAAGCGGTAGCTCATACTTCCCTTTAGCGATTTGCTTTCTTGGTTTAATGCCTCAAGTAAAAATGTAGTAAGAGTGGATGCAAGCCTTGTATATGGTTCTAAGGGCTCGTAGACTATTATAAGAAAGATTAAGTGATCTTAAGGGAAGAGATAGCGGTATAGAACCTGGATATCCATAGTGCCAAGAAGTTTGTGTATAGCTCATCGCGCGCAACTCTTGAGAGGTGGCCTCGGCTTGGTCATATTTGCCCCTCCTGATATGTAGCAGCGCTTCCTTAACCAAAGAAAACCCTGGGATCACCATCCTGCTATATTGTGGTATATGGCTTCAGAGTCTGCTGCAAAATCCATCTTCCCTTACTTTATGGTATTATAATACTCAAGAAGTTAACAGCTGCACAGGAGGTCATGCCCTTGTTAGGACGTAGATCGAATCAAGCGACATTCTTCAGTGAGGCCGTAAAGGAACGGCTCCCCAAAAATCACTTTTTAAAAGTTAACGACCTCATAGATTGGTCTCCTATAGAAAAGAGATTAGAACGTCTATATGACCCTTCAAACGGACGTCTTAGGCTATCCACCTCTTGTTATGTTTAAAGCCCTCCTCTTGCAGCAGTGGTTTAACCTCTCCGACAGAGGCTTAGCAGAGGCCATAGCAGACAGGCTCTAAGGTGGTTTCATATCTGGTCGTGGGTCTTTTTTTAAGTGGTTTACCATATCTTTTTTGCTTGTTGTAAACATGGCGTTGTATGCTGTAAAATGCTTATAGAGCAAGAGATTGGGGAGGATCAATGGTGCAGCCGGAGTGCCCTTTTTGTAGCATAGCAAGAGGTGAACAGAAAGCCGACGTCGTCCTTGAGACGGAGGATGTCGTGGTGATCCGCGATATCGCCCCTCAGGCTCCGGTTCACCTGCTGGCTATCCCAAAGGTCCACATACCCTCCGCTGCTTTCGCGAAAGACGGCAGTTTGTGGGCTTCCCTCATGACCACGGCCGTGGAGGTCGCTGCCGCTCAGGGGCTTTCTTCCTACAGGCTGGTCGTGAACTGCGGCGAGCAGGCGGGCATGAGCATCCCCCATCTCCACGTGCACATCCTCGGAGGTCGCCGTTTCCGTTGGCCTCCAGGGTGAGACGCGAGCGAGAAGGGGGTGATAGCATGACCACCATACATCGCCGGGAAGACGAATCCATAGATGATGCGCTCAGGCGGTTTAAACGCGAGCTCAAAAAACAGGGCACGTTGAGAGAGGCGCGCCGTCACGAACATTATGAGAAGCCGAGCGAAGCCAAGAAGCGCAAGAGGATGGCATCCAAGCGACGCAAGAAAAGCTGACGCTTTTACCGCAGAGGAAGTCGCCTCGCGGCGATTGAGGCGTCATCCAGAAATATGAGCGCTCCCCGCTTAGGGGTGCATAACATCAGGGACAGATAAGGCGTATGGGCCTTGTCTGTCCCTGAACTTTAGGGATTGGACGCTTTAGTTTTACGCGACGGAGCGCCCCGCCGCTCACGTCTCCCAGGTTATGTATACAAGAAAATAGTCCTTTAGGCCCTATTAAACACCAGATATGGTAGTATAATTCCAGTTAGACCCTATATATAGAGGTGATCGCGTGCGCTGCCCTTATTGTAGCGCCATGGATACCAAGGTAATAGAGACGCGCACCGCAGAGGAAGGGCGCGCTATCCGCAGACGGAGGGAGTGCCCCGATTGCGGACAACGTTTCACCACCTATGAACGGCTCGAGGAGAGCAAACTGCTTTTGGTGATCAAGAAGGGCGGCCACAGAGAGGCCTTCGACAGGGAAAAGCTCTTGCGGGGATTGGTGAAGGCCTGCGAGAAGCTCCCTGTGCCGCTTGAGCGGCTCGAAGACGCGGCATCGCAGATAGAGAAGAGATTGCGCGACATGGGCCAGGGCGAGGTCTCCAGCTCCCTCATAGGGGAGTTGGCGATGGAGGCCCTCAAGGAGATTCATCAGGTGGCCTATGTGCGCTTTGCCTCGGTATATCGCGAGTTCTGCGACATCGACCAATTTTATCAAGAAATCCATCGTCTCGTCGAAGAGAGGGGGAAGGCAGAATAATGAACGATTTGGAATTTCTCGTGAAGGAGATTGGAAGACAGAAGCACATCATCGAGACGGGCGTCGAATCTACAGATTTGGCCTTGATGGTAGATGCCCCGTCGCGGGAGGAGTCTCATCCTTGGGATATGACGCGCATAGTCAGCGCCCTCGTAACGGAGGCCGGCGTTGACCCCAATACAGCCATGAGCATCGCGGCGGAAGTGGAAGAAGAGATACTGCGCCCCTGGCGGACGCGCGTTACCACTTCCCTCATCAGGGAAATGGTCAACGTGAAGCTCTTTCAGAGGGGGCTCGACGCTCGGATAGCCGATCACTCCCGTATAGGGATCCCTTTGTATGACCTCGAGCTCGTCATGCGCGCTCCCAATAAGGAAAACAGCAATACGTCGCACAATCCGGAGTCGATAAATCTCACCATAGCCGAGACCGTGCTGAAGGAATACGCCCTCACCAAGGTGTTCTCGCCCGATGTGGCGAGGGCTCACTTGAACGGCGACTTTCACCTTCACGACCTCGGCATGATAAATAGGCCTTATTGCTCAGGGCAGAGCCCGGCCTACGTAGCCAAGTTCGGCCTTTCGCTCCCTTCCATAACGAGCGTCTCTTCGCCCGCCAAACACGCCGATGTCTTGTTGGCGCATCTTCTAAAGATGACATCTGTCCTACAGAACAACTTCGCCGGCGCCATAGGTTGGGATGCTGTAAACCTTTTCTTCGCTCCATATTTGACGGGCTTGAGCGACAAAGAGATCCATCAGCTCGCCCAGATGCTCATATTCGAGTTCAACCAGCTTGCAGGTGGGCGCGGCGGTCAAGTGGCCTTCACGGACATAAACCTCTATTACGAAGTCCCCAAGCACTTCCGCGACGTACCGGCTATAGGTCCAGGCGGGAAGTTCACAGGCCGCACCTACGGGGAGTATGCCGAGGAATCGAAGCGTTTCTTGCGCGCCCTCTTCGAAGTCTACTTGGAGGGAGATAGCCGAGGGCAGCCCTTTTTCTTCCCCAAGCCCCTGCTCCACATAACGGACGCCTTCTTCGAGGAGCCCGGTTGGGAAGACATGCTCGCCCTCGCTTCTCTTGTCGCCGCGGAGAAGGGCAACACCTATTTCGTCTTCGACCGGGGCGGCGTGGCCAAACTGTCGGAGTGCTGCAGGCTTTCTTTTGAGTTGACGCCGGAAGACCTCCTCGAGGCCAAAACCCCATGGAAGATGCGATATTCTGCGCTGCAGAACGTCACGATAAACCTGCCGAGGCTCGCCTACCGCAGCTTCAAAAACTTGGACGTCTTTTTCGATGGCTTGGATGGCCTGCTCGAACTTGCCGCGAAGGCCCACGTCCAAAAGCGGGACTTCTTAATAGAACTCCTCTCTGCCGGCAAAAACGGGCCGCTTGCGGTGCTGGCGATGGATACGGATGGCTCGCCGTATCTGCGCATGGAGAAGGCCAGCCACCTAATGGGCATTTTGGGTCTGAACGAAGCGGTGCAGGCGCTCACCGGAAAACAGCTGCACGAGGACGAGAAGGCAAGGGAGCTCGCGCGCTCGATAGTGAAGTTCATGGACCTCAAATGCCAAGAGCTTTCGGAAAGGTGCGGCTTTAAGGTTGTATTGGAGCAGACGCCAGCTGAGAGCACGTCCTACAGGTTCGCCAAGCTCGACCTCAAAAGCTTCCCCGAGGCTGCTTCCATCGTGAGGGGCAATCGTTCTACGGGTGAGGTTTACTACACCAACAGCACGCACATCCCTTACGATGTGCCGATGGACCCCATAGACAAGGTGATAGAGGAAGGGTGCTTCCACCCGATGATCAAGGCCGGCGCTATCACCCATATTTGGATGGGGGAACATCGCCCCGACGAGCGGGCCTTGGCCTCATTCGTCAAGAAGGTCTTTTCGCATTCGGATAACGCCCAGGTTGCGTTCAGTCCGGAGTTCACAATCTGCAACGCCTGTGGACGAGTGACGCGTGGACTGCTCAAGGCCTGCAATTCCTGCGGCTCTTTCGACGTAGACGGCATAACCAGGATCACCGGTTATTATACGCGCATATCCTCATGGAATGCCGGCAAGCGCGGCGAGCTCAAAGATAGATTCAGGGTGGCTGTCCATTGAAATTGCCACCCATCGGCAGCTACGTCTCCACGTCGTTCATAGATTGGCCCGGGCACGTCGTGGCGGTGATATTTACCAAGGGGTGCAACTGGCGTTGTCCTTTCTGCCATAACGGACCCCTGGCCTTGGGTATCGCAGAGGAACTCGACGGCGAGGCAGTCTTGGATGATGTAGCGAGGCGCGCTTCCTTTCTGGACGGTGTGGCGGTGAGCGGAGGCGAGCCTACGATTCACGACTCCCTCCCCTCCCTCCTTCGCTGCATCAAGAGAGCTGGCTTGGCCGTGAAGCTCGACACGAACGGCAGCGACCCGTCGGCGATCGGGGAATTGCTGGACGAGGGATTGATAGACGCCGTGGCTATGGATATCAAGGGCCCTTGGGACAAATACGAGCGCTTTACCGGCGTAACGGTAGATCTGAAGCTCGTGAAGCGCTCCGTGGAGCTATTGAAGAGCTCTTCTATCGATGTGGAGTTTCGCACCACTTATGTGCCTCACCTCATGGATGAAGAAGACCTCCGCACGGTGCGTCGCCAGGTTGAGCCTGGTCGTTGGGTCATCCAGCTCGCCGACATGCGCCTCGCCTTGGATCCCGCGCTCGCCGGCACCGCTTCGCCGGAGAGGGAACGCGTAGCAAAAGCCTTTCCCGATGTTCCGATAAGGGGTTAACTTCGACCGAGGTCTGCAAAAGATATTTAAGACGTTAAATATAGTATAATCTCTTTGTCTTAGCTCGCGTGCCTTCATTGAGGCAGGTTGTGACTACGGGAAGTTTGTCGTTTGATGGAGGTGCCCCTGTTGGCCAGTCTGAATCTCCCAAATATGCTGAGCTTGTCGCGCATTTTCCTTGCGCCGTTGATCATGGTCATCCTCACGCTCAGGATAAATTCCCCCGTGCGCGGGCTTGCGCCGTTGGGCTTAGACGTAGGGTATGGCGATCTGGTGGCAGGGCTCGTCTTCATAGGCGCCGCCCTTACCGATACGGCCGATGGGTATATAGCGCGCAAGCACGGCCTGGTCACCAACATGGGCAAGTTCATCGATCCCCTGGCTGACAAAATACTCGTGACGGCGGCGCTGATCTCGCTCGTCGAGCTCCAACGCCTTCCGGCTTGGATCGTGGCGGTCATAGTGTCGCGGGAGTTCATGGTGACAGGCTTGCGCATGGTGGCCGCAGCCGAGGGTGTGGTAATAGCTGCCTCCTGGGGGGGCAAGGCCAAGACCATAAGCCAGATTATAGCCATAAGCCTTGTGATACTGAACCTTCCAGGGGGAGTGCCCGCCATGTGGATCGCCATGGTTTTAACTGTATGGTCGGGCGTCGATTATATCTATAAGGGCAGGGATTTTCTCTTCAGCTAAATAGGTGTGCTTTTGTGATTCGGGGAGGAATCGACTTTGGAGGAGCTATATCGTCAAATCGATGCTATGAAAGGAGAGATGGCAGAGGCGCTCTGCAGGTTGGTCGAAATACCCGCCGTTTCTCCTGCAAGCGGGGGAGAGGGAGAGCGCGCAAAGGCTCAGGTGATAGCCGAAATCGTCAGCGATATGGGCCTGCCTTCTCCGGAGCGATACGATGCGCCTTCGCCTGAGGGGGTTCGTCCGAATTTGGTCGTCGCGCTCGAAGGAGCGAAGCGCGAGAGGCTTTGGATCGTGACGCACATGGATGTTGTGCCGGAGGGCGATCGCTCCCTATGGGACACGGATCCGTTCAAGGGCCTGATCAAAGACGGAAAGGTCTTCGGCAGGGGGGCCAATGACAACGGGCAGGAGCTCGTGGCGAGCCTTTATGCGCTTTATGTCCTAAAGCGGTCCGGCGTGACGCCGGCCAGGGATATATGCTTGGCCTTCGTTGCGGACGAGGAGATGGGTAGCGCATACGGCATTCAGCATCTGATTTCCCTTGGGCTTTTTAAGCCGGACGATCTCGTGGTCGTGCCCGACGTGGGGAACGAAAGAGGGGACTTCATCGAAGTCGCAGAGAAAGCGATATTGTGGCTCGAATTCTGCGTCTTGGGGAAACAGGCCCACGCCAGCCGCCCGGAGGACGGGTTAAACGCCTGCCGCGTGGCAAACCAGCTCTCTGTCGCGCTCGACGAGGCGTATCACCGCGCCTTTCCGGAGGAGGATCGACTGTTTTCGTCCCCCGTCTCCACCTTCGAGCCCACGAGGAGGAGGGCCAACGTGTCGAACGTAAACACCATCCCCGGGAAGGAGGTCTTTGCTTTCGACTGCAGGATACTGCCCAGCGCAGGGAATGAAGCGGCCTTGAAGGTCGTCGATCAGGTGTGCCGGGATATCTCGGATCGTAGCGGAGCGAAAATATCGTATGAAGTCCTCCAGCGCACCGACGCGGCCCCTGTGACCCCTGTGGATGCGCCGGTGGTGAGGCTGCTCGAGGCTGCCGTAGAGGACGTCTTGCATATAAAGCCGGTCATAGGCGGTGTGGGAGGTGGGACGTGCGCGGCGTTCTTCCGCCGTGTGGGAATTCCAGCCGCCGTGTGGGCTCAAGAGGCGAACGTGGCCCACGAACCCAACGAGTACGCCGTCATAGAACATATGGTCAACGAAGCTAAAGTCTTTGCCCGCATGATGGCATCGTCTCTCCCTTGATACGATAATATAAATGAGGCGCGTTGTATCTGCCCTCGATTCATAACGCTAAAAACGGAGGTGAATTCAGGTGAAGCTGGTGCGCTTTGTGGTCTCCGGAGAGGAAAACCCCCTGTGGGGTGTCCTTGAGGGGGACTCGATTCGCGTTACGGATGGTTTGGGCGGGGATTTTACGGGCGACCGGTTCCCCCTGGCGAAGGTCTCGCTCAAAGCTCCCGCGGAAACCCCTAAGATCGTGTGCGTGGGCAAAAACTACGTAGATCCCACCAAACCTACGCCCGCTGACGAATTGCCCAAGGAGCCGGGCCTCTTTTTGAAGGCGGCCAATGCCCTTGCCGATCCGGAGCAACCCCTGCCGTATCCGCCGTTCACGAAGGAGCTAGCCTTCGAGGGGGAGCTTGCGGTCATCGTAGGGCGGACAATGAAGAAAGTTCGCGAAAGTGACGCCTTGGATTACGTCCTCGGATACAGCTGCGCGATCGACATAACGGCCAAGGACTGCCAGAAGTCGGACCTCCAATGGGTGAGGGCCAAGTCGGCCGATCGCTTTTGTCCCCTTGGGCCGTGGATCGAGACCGATCTATCCCCTCAAAATGTGATGCTCAGTACGCGCATAAACGGGGAGGTGCGCCAGGAGTCCTCGACCGCACACATGATTTTCCCCGTGGCGTTTATCCTGAGCTACATATCGTCCTTTATGACGCTCCTGCGTGGTGATGTGGTGTTAACGGGCACGCCTAAAGGGGCGGGCCCGCTGCAGCGCGGCGACGTGATCGAGGTTTCTATAGAAGGTATAGGGACGCTGAAGACGCCGGTGGTTTAGGCTCGCCTTCCGGCCGCGGCGAGCTCTTTAAAGCAGAAGTTTCGCCAAGGACAGCTGCCACAACGAGTATGTGCGGGGGGGAAGGGGCCGTTCGCCCCCGCACATACGGATTCCCGCACCGCTTCCTCTATCTCTTCGAAGTCTACGCCTTCTAAGAGCTCCGTCTTGCCCTCCCTCAAGAAGCAAAGCCCTAATTTCACGGCTCTGTTAGGGTGTAGCAGGTGCCAGGCCAGGCCGTAGAAGCGCATCTGCTCGGCATACAGCTCCATAGGGGCGTTCTCCAGGGACGTTATCTTGTAGTCCCAGATGTGGATATGATCTTCCTCTTCCCAGAGGACGTCAACAATGCCCACGAGTGCCGTTTCGCCCACGCGCGTCCGAAATGGCACTTCCCGACGCAGGAGGCCCATGCCGAGCTTTTGGCGCAAAAGCTGCCCCAATTCTCCTTCCGCGAGTCCCGAGAGCCACTCCCTCAGTTGGCGCCGCGACGCTTCTTCGCTAAAGGGGGCTTTTAAGGCTGGCGGCAGGCTCTCGACGTGCTCGCCTTTTTCTGAAAGGAGGCGATCGAGCGATTCAGGCGCAAAATCCCACCGGGCTAAGATCCAGTGGGCCAAGCTCCCGAGCTCGGGCCCGCCCGAGGCGCCTTCCTCCGACGGCAGTTCCCAGGTGAGGGGCAGCCCTTGTTTGTATTTTAGCCTGAAGGCCTTGGGGCAATACCTGAGCGTCGAAAAAGCCGTAGCGCTCAAGACTTCAAGCGCGCCGCCTCTTTGCCTCGGCAACGCCAGAGCCGCGGATCGCTCGGGCGACGGCGCCTTTTTTTCTGCCCTCTCTGTGCGGGTGCCCTCATCATCGGAGGAGTCTAAGGAGGCATAGTCCTCGAGCTTTTCCCCTTTGGAGTCGAGCCAATTGAAGACGTGGTGGAGCCATGTGCCCTCCTTTGGGCCTCCTCCCTTTTTTGGCCAGATGCCGCAGAGGAGTAGAGCGTCTTGGGCCCTGGTGCAGGCAACGTAAAAGAGACGCTTCCACTCCTCCGATCCCTCTCTCTCTTCGATGAAGCGGTGCGCCTTTTTGGAGACGGGGTCGTTCTTTTGTCCCCAGCGGTCCGGGAAGCGGCTTCCGGATGCCAACAAGGGGATCGACGGGAAGAGGCTCTCCCCCCGGCGGGCGGCGAAGTGCCTTTCGAGGCCAAAGACCGCTACCACGGGAAACTCTAACCCTTTCGCGGCGTGAACCGTCAACACTTTGATCGCGTCCTCCGCCTCGAGGTCGACGTTCACCTCCTCCGCCTTCAACCCCTCCCGCGTAGCCTCGTGCAGATATGCGGCGCATCCCTCCAAGCTCGGTCCCAACGCCGCTTCGTATTCGCGGGCGATGTCCACAGCTCTTTGCAGGGCGAGCATGGCGCCGATGCGCAGATGAACGGGGAGCGCGTAGAAAGCTCTCGCCTCATCGATGAGCGCTGCCAAGGCCCTCGAGGGGCCTTCAAGCGCTGCCAACCTTTTTAGCGAAATGAGGCGAGAGGCGACCTCCGGTTCCCTGCGCTCGAGCAGCTTCCACAGCCCCCATTTTTCGTCGTTATCAGCCCCTTCGCTTATGAGTTCTGTGGCTCTGTGGGGCGGCAACTTAGAGAAGGGGGACAGGAGGTACCCCGCCAAAGCCAAGTCGTCGGATGGGTCGGCGAGGGCCTTCAGGAGCGAAGAGGCGTCTTGCGCTTCGAAGCGGGAGAAGTATCTCATGCCGCTGAAGAACGCCACGGGCAGCCTCATCTCATCCCTCAGGACGCGCTCGAGGGCGGCAAAGGATGTCCGCGCGGGCACGAGTACGGCCATGTCCTTCCACTCGCACGGCCGCGCTTCTCTCTTTTCCTTGTCCCATATGTCTTTGCCCCTCAGAGAAGATAGCGCAGCGCCTAACTTGCGCACCGCCGCTTCCCTCTCTTCCTCCGCCTTTGTTTCCTCGCTGCCCCTTTCGATGAGGATCGCAAAGGGCTTTACGCCCGCGGCGCTGCACCTTTCGCTCCACCAGGGCGCCTCCTTTGCTCCATCGATCGGTTCGTAGGGGATAGAGGAGCGCCCCTCTACGCCATCGCGCCAGATGAACCCGAAGAGGTCGTTTATCACCTCCAGCAGCGCGTCGCGAGTGCGAAAGGATTCGTTCATTGCAACGTAAAGGCCGTTTTCGTCGTCGCGCGCCGCTGCGATTTGGCGGGCGAATATCGATGGGTCGGCGTGGCGAAAGCGGTATATGGATTGCTTTATGTCGCCCACCAGAAATAGGCTCGCGCCGCTCAATTTCTTCAATGACTCGAGGAACGCGCCTTGGACGCCGTTTATGTCCTGAAACTCGTCCACCAACACGGCCTTGAAACGCCTTACGAGGGATGGGTCCTCTTCGATGATGTCCTTGGCGTAGCGGATCATGTCGTCGAAGGAGAGCCACAGCTCGTTTTCCTTTTGGGTTTCCCAAACGGCCCAGAGCAGCGCCGCCGCCTTGGCGAGTGCCAGGCGAAGCCTCCTGTCGAGTTCGCAATCGCCTTCGTCGAACAGCGCTGCTATGTCGTCCGCCGTCGCACCGCAGGATACCAAGGCCCCGTCCCTTAGGGCGAGCGCAGCCTCGTCGAGCCAGAGGTCGTCGGGACAGCTGCCATGGCTTGAGAATAATCCGATCGCTCCCCTTGCGAAGGCGATCATCGAGGCGGTGCCGAATTCCTCGAGCACGTCGAGGAAATCCGGCTCCCTCAATAAGCTCGCCCATTTTCTTTTTTCGCCACTGAGCCTAGCGGCGAACCACTCCGAATCCACTGCGTCGAGCGCTTCCTCGACGGAGCGCCAAAACTCCTCTTCTTCGGGCATAGATGGGACTCTGTGCGATTCCGTCCCGCGGGTGGGACCGGCGGAGCGAATCAGGTCCATGGAGAAGGAGTGAACCGTCGATATGGTGGCCTCCTCGATCCTGCGCTCGGCATCCTCGAGCCTCAGCGCCAAAAGGTTGTCGCCTTTTTCCCCTGTCGCTTTTAAGGTTTCCTTCCACGAGCGGAGGGTGGCCCTTATGCGCGAGGCCATTTCGAGAGCCGCCTTTTCCGTGTAGGTCACGGTGAGTATCTGGTCGCACTTGGCCTCACCCGTGGCCACGAGCCATGCGAACCGCCACGCCAACGTGCTGGTCTTTCCTGTGCCAGCACCTGCGCTCACCGCTATGAAGTGCTTGTTTGAAGTGATCGCCTCGCGCTGGGAGGGCGTGGCGGTTCGCAAGAGGGCGAGGAGCCCGCCGTCACTCATTGTTGTCGCCTCCACGCACGATCTCCTCTCTTCTGCACAGGGCTTTGTAGCCGCAATCCCGGCAGCTTTTTGACGAATAGTCCGGCGAGAATAGCCCCGAAGTCATTCTATTGGCCATGCTTTCTAATGTGCTTCTCGCCTCGTCGATTTTATCCTTCAGCGAAGTTTTCTTCCTTCCCTGCTCGAAGATTTTTGCAAGCTTCAAGTCGGCGAAGTGACCGTAGATCGATCCGTCTTTGTGGCAGAGATAGGCATAGCCGGCCACGCTCGTGCCCGCTTCTTCGAGCGCTACGGCGTAGGCTGCAAGCTGAACCGAATCCCTGTAGTAGTCGCTCCCTCCCGACTTGTAGTCAAGGACCACCGCGCTCCCGTCGGTCAATAGCTCGATCCTGTCGGCCCTTCCCTTAAAAAGGACGCCGTTTATCTTTAATTCGGGCAGCGGATATTCCCGCATCTGGTCTCGGCGCAGCGGCGCCAAGCGGCTTTCGAGCGAGTCCTGCAGGCGCGCCAAGCGCTGGACTTGGTATAAAAGGCGACGTCCGTAAAGGCTGTATCGCGACAGGACCTCTTCGTAGAACGAGCGCGCCACCTCTTCCCACAGCGCCTCCACGAGGTCCGACAGCGCTTTGCCGCTTCGGAAGCGTTCCTCCCACAGGCGCTTCCAAAGCTCGTGGAGCAGGTTTCCTCCTAACTTTGGATCGAATCCGGAAGGGGCCTCCTCTTCTATGTTCCAGAGGCGCCTTGCGGCGTAGCGGAAAGGGCAACCCTTCCATTCGTTCACATCGCCCAAATAGGCCTCTTTCGTGCGCGCGGGAGGAAAGGCCTGTGGGAGCGCTCGCCCCCTGCTCGGCACGTCAGCGGCCGCCTCTACGCCAGAAAAGCGCATCTCTCGCGCCGAAAGCAGCGCGCGGCTTGAGGGGCGCTCTACGGAGCATGCAAGGGAAACCCAGGGCGTTTCTCCGCCTGTGGCCTCCTCGAAAAAGGGCGATGGCGGAATCGGGCGACCCTCCGTATCTGCGAGCGGGCGCACCGCGAAGACGACCCCGTCTCCCGCCGCTAAAAGCCTCCTAAAGAGCGCGCGCCGCTGTTCCCTCCTCTCGTTTAGGAGGGGAAGATGTGTGGGGGAAAGCCCGAGGTTGCGGTCGTGAAAGATTTGCCTCTGCTCGTCAGGCAGTATCGGCGACTCGCGGAGCTTGCCGGGCCAACGATCGCTGCCGACCCCAACCAATACCCAGGCCGGGTGGTGGGCGAGGACAGGCGGAGAATCCACGTATACGTTGAGGACTCCTTTTCGTTGGAGCGGTGGCAGGAGGATCGCCTCCTCCGACCATGTCCTCAAAAATTCGATCGCATGGTCACCAGCGAGCGCGCGATTTGCCGTATCCGTAGCTTCACTGCTCGCACTGTGCTCAAGCGCCCACTTTTCCGCATCGGCACAGGAGGACGCGAGCATGCGCACGCTCTCGTCCAATGCGATGTCTTCTCCGGCCAGGTCGCTCGCCTTGTGCAAAACCTCCAAGCGCTCGCCTATGAATTTCGCAAGGGCCTCCAAGAGCTCTTCCGGCAGGCCGCCTTCGCTTATGTTCTTCCAGAATGAGGCGAGGGCGTCGAAAACCTCCACCCCTTTAGGTACATCTTTCAAGAATGCCTTCCATCCCCCTTCCCCCGACGGAGCCTTGCGAGTTGCCTCGCTCAAAGGTAAGCCTTCGCCCAAGAGGAGGCGGTCCGCCAGTAGGAAAGATGTCTTTCGGGTGGGCCAGTTGTCCTTAGCGGCGGCGAAGATCCGGCTTACGAGCGACCAGAATTGCGTCTGTGCGACCGGCAGGCCGCTTTTAAGCTGATACGGTATTTGAAAGCGGACCAAGGCCTCTTTTGCCGTCGGGAGGTCGTCTTGAGGGAGCAACATCCCGACATTTTCCCATCCCGGAAACGGCTCATCCCCCCATGTGACCTTACCGAGGGACCAGAGCAGCAGCTCTTTCAACGCCGTCTCTATGGCGAGGCGATCGGTGGCACCGGATATCTCTATGCACTTCGGCGGAAAGGCGAAGTTAGCCTCTTTCTTCGTGATGCCTTCGAGCTGGTCGGCCGCGCTGTAGGCCCCAGTGCCGCTCTCCGGCATGAAAACGCGAAGGTGCGCATCGAACTTCGTTAAGCCCCTCACCAGCTCAAGTTGGCCGTGAGTGAAGCTCATGAAGCCGACGAAGGCCCAGGTGTATCTTCTTACAATGTGTGCGAGGCTCCGCGAATTTGCGAGGAGGAGCTCTCTCGTCAGCGTGGCGACCTGGGCGCTGTCGGCCAAGCCTCTATCCTGCAGATATCGTTCGTATTCTCTGAGTAGCCAACACAGCCACGCCCCGACCTCGTCGAATTTTGCACAGGGGCCGCCTTCGCACGGCTCTTTGCAGCCCGTGGCGTTTTTGTATGTTTCCCACGAGATCTCCTCTCGGAGCAGTTCCCTGAGGGACGAGGCGAATTCTTTGACCATTGCTGGCCTGCGCGCCGTCGGCGGGAGGGCCTCGCTGCAGGATGGTCCAGCCCATAGAGACTGAATGATGAGCCACCTCTCGGCGGGATCGACCTGTCTGCGCCACCTAATGCCTTTATCTTTAAGCGCTTCACAGGTTTTTTTGTATATGTCGGTCCATTGCCATATGCGAACCCTTTCGCGATATGGACTTTCGGCCTCCAATATCGCCGATAGGATACCGCCATCGTGGTCCGTTGGAACCACGAATACGGCGGGTCTCTTCGCGATGGCGCGCAACTCTTCTTCGATTTGCCTTACGCTGCGGTAGGCCGTGATCGAACTTTCCGTATCCTTACACCTTCTCGTATTGTGAGCTCACTATTGGTCCTTGTGCGTTTTAATTCGTTCCAAGCCGAGATGAAGCGCGAGTATACCTCGAAGGCCGAAGACAAATGCTCAATCGTAGGCTAACATCATTATAATATATCGTATCCGCCCATCCCGTTCACGATGGGCATCATGGGCATTGACGAAAAGAAGGGAAGGGAAATGGGCAAGTTCTATGCGGGCTTCGATATAGGTTCTTTTGCAGTGCACGGCGCCGTTGTGGACGAAGGGGGCCGTGTCGTATATGTGCCGAGGAGCCTTCCTCACTTCGGCGATCCGTTGGGCTGTCTTTTTACCTTATGGCAAGATATTGCGAAAGCAGCGGGCAAAGACGGCATAGCCTCTACGGCCTTTACCGGCATAGGGGCGGCTTCCTTCCCCAAGGTCTTCGATGGCCTGTTGTTCGATTACGACAGCGTCACCATACCGAAGGGCGTGGCCAAGATGGCGCCCGACGTCACATATGTCTTCCACGTCGGCGCCAAGGATTCATATTTTTTCAGGATCGAGCATATCGAGGGTCAGCCGGCGATGCTCGAGTGGTCAGCCAACAGCAAGTGCGGCGGCGGCTCCGGCACCCTGCTTGAGAAGCAGGTCCGTCGCCTTTACGGCGGCAACTCCGACTCTTCTGCGGACGAGGCTGAACTTCTGGAGCATCTCTTCCGGGAGGCCGAGAGCGAGGCCGCCCTGTACGAGGATCTCGCCGGTTATAACGCTCGCTGTGGGGTGGTGGTCCAGTCCGACCTCATTCACGAGCAGAACGAAGGGGCGAAGAGGCCCTATCTCCTGGCTCGTCTTTATGCTACCGTGGCGCGCAACTATAAAAACGACGTAATAGGCCCCAGGGAGCTTAAAAAGGAGGCCGTAGCCGTCGCCACGGGTGGCGTCTTCGGGAGCGACTTTATACTGCACCGCGTCCAGGAGTTGACCGGCGTCGAATTGAGGCGCCTGGAGGCCTTCAGGAGCGTCGGAGCCATAGGAGTAGCTTTGCTGGCTCTGGAGAAAAGAAACGATTTCATCATGGACTTCTCTCGCATCGGGGAGGTAGCTTCTTATGCGAGAGAGCACCGCCTATACGCCGAGCCGCTTAAGGGTTATCTCGACAAGGTGCACGTATTTCCCGATACGCCTGTGGAGCTGCCCTCGAAAGGGACTATCGATGTAACTATAGGTGTGGATGGAGGTTCGACCACCACAAAGGCGGCCGTCATAGACATGGAAAGCGGTGCACTTCTCGATAAGATTTACATTAGCACGCACGGCGACCCGGAGGGGGCGCTTCGCAAGGTCTTCCGGCATCTCGCGCAGAAGAAAGATCGCTACAACGTGAGGGGTATCTGCACGACCGGTTCCGCCCGCAAACTCTACGAGCGCATCTTGGTGAGCAAGTCCAAGGCCAAAGCCTTGGAGGAAGAGGGTTACGCCGTGCCCGATGGCGCCGTGGATGAGATCACCTGTCATGCCTACGGGATTAAATTCCACGACCCCGACATAGATACGGTATTCGAAGTGGGCGGCCAAGACATGAAATTCACCACTTTCAAACGCAGGGACGGCAAGGCCACCGATGAGGTGGCCGAAGCGAGGATGAACTATTCCTGCCAGGCCGGAGCGGGGCAGACGCTCGAAAACATGGCGCTCCTCTTGGGATTGGACGTCAAGGACTCCCTCCAGGAGTACGCTCTCAAGGCGGATCGCGTCCCCTTGATCGACGCCACGTGCGGCGTCTTTATGGAGATGGAAGAAAACCGCCTCATCGCCGAGGGCTTCTCCAAGGAGGAGATCGCTGCCGCCATAGTGCGAGCCACGACGGCCAGCTATTACCACAAATTCGTAGGCGGCCCGCAGTATGTCCAGGAGAAACCTTCGTGCCAGGGCGGACCGGCGCTCGGTCTGGCTTTTTTGGCCGCCATGGCTCAGGTGACGGGAAAGGACATCTACGCCTACCCGCACAGGGAGCTCTTCGGAGCCTGGGGAGCGGCGCTCGTCTCCAGAGAGCGCGTGAAGGAGCTCGAGCTGCAAGGTAAAGCTGTGCGCTCGGCATATCGCGGTTGGGATTGGCTTGAGGAATCCTTCGCCCGACGAGAGGTCTTTTGTCTCGACCACTTCGGCCCGCTATCGTGCGGCGTGCGCAATTGCAAGCTCAAGATATTCACTATAGGACAAGACGAGGTGATCACCGGCGGCTTTTGCCCCAGGGGGAACAGCGAGGGGAGTGGCAATGCCAAGAGGGATTACGTGGAACTCTACCACAGGCTATTAGAGAAACACTTCGACGGCGTGCTTTATCAAAAGCTCGAAGAGGCGAAGTTGGATGGGTCCCCAACGATCGGCATCCGCCGGAGCGGAGTGACGCTCGGCGAGTTCGGCGTATGGGCAGGTGCGCTTTTTAAGGCCCTCGGCTTTCTGCCGGTGCTGACGCCCGTTTCGGACGAGCGCATCGCACAGCTCGGCATCAACTTGGCCCATACGGAGTTTTGCATAGCCATGAAGTTGGTCGTCGGACATGGGGCGCTCTTGAACAGCGATGAGCGGATACACTACATCTTCAATCCCTCCTTCATCGAAGAGGTGCGCACCTCAAAGCCGAATAGGAAGTTCTGCATCTATACGGAGGCCGAGGGCTACATGCTCCAGGACATATTGGGGATCGATCGGAGCAGGGAGGTCATACCGGTTTGGCACTTAGGCGATGAGAGCCAGATGGTAGAGTCATTGAAGGGGGAGCTCGAGCGGTTGGGGCTTCCGGTCTCGATCGAGCGCATAAAAGAGGCCTTTCGCTACGCCGACTCTAAGAAGGAGGCCTTTTTGAAGGAAGTGAGTGAGTGGGGCGATCGCTTCTTCGAAGAGCTCGAGGAGTCGGGCGAAGTGGGTTATGTAGGGCTCGGCAGGGAATACGTCGTCTTGGACCCTGAAGCATCATCCCGCTCTGGGCAGATGTTTTCCAGGGAACGGGGGATGCGCTATATTCCTCAGGCCTTTTTGCACCACCTCTACAAGGATATACCCATAGATGACCTGGTCTTCAACGAGTATTGGTATCAAAACGCCGCCATACTTCAGGCCGCGGTCTTCGTGGCTCGTCACCCCAAGCTGTTTCCGATCAGGCAGATGAATTTTGCCTGCGGCCCAGACTCAATGAAGTTCTATCATGAAAAATTGATATTCGACAAGGCAGAAAAACCGTTCCTGCACCTGGTCACGGATGCCCAAACCAACAACGCCCCCTTCGTCACCAGGGCTGAGGCCCATGAGCGCGTGGTTTCGCGCGCCCGCCCTCGCAGGGATTTGGATATCTATGATTTCGCCCTTTTCAAGGAGAAATCGAGCGGGAGTTTGAACTTAGGGAAGAGGCGCTGGTTGATACCCTATATGGGCGAGGCCAGCCGCTTCGGTGCGGCCGCCGTGCGCCACTTCGGCCTTTCGGCCTCGATCATACCCACTAACACGGTCGAATCGCGCGAGTATGCGAACAAGTTTATAGCAACGGAGACGTGTTTCCCCTTGAGGGGCGTAGTGGGAGACGTGTTGGCCCATCTGGAGGAGCTTGCGCGAGAAAGGGGTAAGGACTGGGTTAAGGAGAATTACCTCGTCTTTTTGCCCACCACGAGCGGGCCGTGCCGCTTCGGCAAATACGGCGAAGTCTTGAAGATATTTTTGGCGCAGTTGGGTTATGAGGGTCTGCCGGTGCTCGGCCCTTCGTCCGATAGCGGTTATCTGGACTTCGAAGTGCCGGCACCGCTTAAGGGATTTTTCAAGCAATCGCGGGCCCTCATTCAGATATTCAACGCCATAAAGATGAGCGACATGCTCGATGACCTGGTGCGGCGCTTCCGCCCCTATTGCCGGGACAAGACCGCCTTCGATAGGCTTTACGAGAAGGAGATCGTGGAGCTGGAACTCTTGATCGAAGAAAAAGGGGCCTCCGTGGGCACGCTAAAGGAATGGAGCAGAAAGGCTAGCCGAAGGTTCGCCGCCCTCACCACCGACGCACATGACCGCTTTCCTCTCGTCCTTTATGTGGGCGAGATTTATACCAGGCAGCACGACCTCTACGCCAATAATGTCATTAGACACCTCGAGGAAGGGGGACTTGAGGTCATCCGTGGCTCGATTTCCGAATGGATCGAGTACGTGAACTACACCACATACCGAGAGAACCCTCATTGGATCCACAAAGTAGCCGACCTCTATCTGTCCTTTGCCGATTGGCGGTTTCACAGGCTCTTCGGCGGGACGAACGGGGAGAGGAAGGTGCTTCCCAAGCCGGAGCAGATAATAGAGGGGGTTGAGGCTGCAGGCATCTATCACGGCGACATCACTGGCGAATCGCCGCTTGTTATAGGGATCTTCCGCGAACTTATGGAAGGTCGCCTCCCCTCTAAGAACGGAGCCAAGGTGTGCGGCATTTTCCACGTGGGCCCCTTCACGTGCATGCAGGAAGGGGTGGCGATGGCCAAGATGGACGCCATGCTCAAGGAGGCTCAAAAGAAGAACCCGAACGTGATAGTGCCCGTCATTCACGCCTTTTTTGGCGATTCGGCCAACCCCAACTTGGAGGCCGAGATAGCGGCCTTCCGCGAGCAATGTTATCTCAAGGCGAGGCTCGCGTGAGTATTGTTTGGTTGACGCGTCGGGGGGTTCTCATTAATATGGTTTAAGCGTGAAGTTGAGGCAGCATCCGATATTTTCGTCACAATTTTTGGAGGTGAGCTTTTAGATGAGCGTTCAGTTGGCGATATTGGTAGGATACATCGTTCTGCTCTACGCGGTTTCGTGGTATGCTACGCAGCTTGTGAAGCGCGGCGGAGGAGGGGCCTTGAACTATCTGCTGGCCGGAAGGCATTTCCCGACCGTGGTCGTGGCCACTATGATCACCGGGCTCGCCGTGGGTGGCGCCTCGACCGTCGGCGTGGCTGAGGGAGCCTACACCCAGGGGCTGTCGGCCGGCTGGTACAATGCCGCCTGGGGGGCCGGCGGCATCATAGCGGGCCTCTTGGTCGCCGAGGCTTTTAGGCGCATGGAAGTGCGCACCATCCCCGAGATGATGGAGCGGATGTACGGACCTTCGGCCAGGTTGGTGAGCATAGTTGCACAGCTTCTGATAATGATGGTGATCACTTCGCTCCAGTACGTGGCGGGCGGGGCGATCCTCACGGCTTTGCTCCCCTCTATTTTCACGTTTCAGCAAGGCGTGCTCTTGACGGCCTTGGTCTTCGTGGGCATCACGCTGATAGGGGGTTATTGGGCGGCCGGGCTCGCAAACGTGATCAACGTCATCTTGATCTACGTCGGTGTGGTGGTGGCCCTCTTTTTCTCCTTCTCCAATTTTGGGGGTTTCGACGCCATAGCCTCGCGTCTCCCTGCGGGGGGATCCTGGTTTCACCCGATAAGGGGTGTCGGGCTTTCTGTCGTGGTCGCCTGGATGGTCGTCATGATCACCCAGACATTTTCGGTTCAAGCCATCTCGCAGATAGCTTTCGCCGCTAAGGATGGCCCTGCGGCCCGCCGTGGCTTCATTATAGGTGGCATCATAACGCTGCCAGCCGGGTTTTTGTGCGCCTTTTTCGGCATCATCGCGGCAGCTCAATTTCCTGGACTGAAAAACGCTGCCATGGCTCTTCCTACCTTGGTGACCCAGATCACGCCCTTGGTCGGCGGATTGCTGCTGGCTGCCCTTTGGGCCGCCGACATCTCTACGGCTGTGGGATTGCTTTTGGGGTGCTCGACCCTCGTCACGGAAGATTTCCTGAAGCGGCTCGTGCCGGGGATGGTATCACCAAAGAGAGAAGTCCTCATATCTCGCCTTGCGGTTTTGCTGGTGAGCGCGGCTACGCTGTGGTTGGCCCTCACATCCGTCGGGATTTTAAAGACCGTCACTACGGCCCTCGCCATGACTTCGTCCTTCACGCTACTTATTCTGGCCAACATCTACGTTCCGAGCCTGTGCAGGAAAGCGACGGGCTTTTGGACGATCCTCGCTTCTGTGCTCGTATGGTTGGCCTGGACGTGGCTGCCAGCCGTGCGCATCGTTCCGCACGTAATATACCTCGAGTGGCCCGTTTGCCTTGTGGTGTTTGCCCTTTGCGCCGTCTTGAGCAGGGAGCCGGCGGAACGGCTGATAAAAGCGACAGCTGAATTGGGCAGCTGAAGCGCCGTCTTTGACCATAAATCATTCCATAGGAGGCCTTTGCAATGTATAAGGTATCGTATGATAGATTGATCGAAATAACATCACAAATACTCGAAGGTTTTGGTTACCCTCCCGACAAGGCTGCGATAACGGCGGAAACGCTCGTTGAAGCCGATGCTCGGGGCGTGCCT
Source organism: Acetomicrobium sp. S15 = DSM 107314 (assembly GCF_016125955.1). Classification (NCBI taxonomy): domain Bacteria; kingdom Thermotogati; phylum Synergistota; class Synergistia; order Synergistales; family Acetomicrobiaceae; genus Acetomicrobium; species Acetomicrobium sp. S15 = DSM 107314. Next base: position 34,800 of record NZ_JADEVE010000191.1, read on the forward strand.
TCTCACGGGGTGGCGCGCCTTGAGTTCTACAAAAGCAACATCGATTTGGGCTTTGCGGTGCCGGCTGCGGAGCCCGAGGTGGTTGCGGAAACGCCCTTGAGTCTGACCGTAGATGGCCACAAGGGCGTAGGACCTTATGTGTCGCTTTTTTCCGTGAATCGGTGCCTTGAGAAGGCAAAGCAATCCGGCGCGGCCTTTGCTGCCGTCCGCAAGTCCAATCACTTCGGCATGGCTGGCCTATGGGCCGAAAGGTTTGCCAAGGAAGGCTTTATAGGCATAGCCCTCACGAACACGATCCGCGCGGGCATCCCCACTTTCGGCAGGGAGCGCATGTTGGGGACGAATCCCATATGCGTGGCCATTCCAGGTCATGGCGACGATATGTTCATGGTCGACATTGCCACATCCACCGTCTCCAGGGGAAAGGTCGAAGTCTATGACCGCCGCGGCAAGAAAATGCCCGAAGGATGGGGCGTCGGGAGCGATGGGCACGTCACCACGGATCCCGGGGAGATAGTCAAGCTCATGCGGCCCGGCAATCCCTTCGGTGGGCTCCTCTATCTCGGAGGAGAGGGAGAGCTCTTGGGAGGGCACAAGGGATATGGCCTCGCCCTTTTGGTGGAACTCTTGTGCGTCGGGCTTTCTTTAGGTGACTTAAGCCGCGATGCTCTGACCGTAAAAGATGCCACGGTCTGCCACTTTTTTGGCGCCGTAAACCTCGCGCTCTTCGGTGACGCTGTGGCCATAAGGCACAAGGTGAGCGAAATTCTCGATGCCATGAGGAAAAGCGCTAAGGCGGAGGGGCAGGAGCGCATATACATTCCGGGCGAGAAGGAGACGGAGAACAGAGCGAAGTCCTTGCGCGAGGGCATTCAGCTCGATGACGCCACTTTGAATTTATTGAATAAGTATGCAGCTGAGCTAAGTATAGAGCCGCTCGCATAACTGACGTGGCAAAACCTGATCGGTTAATCGGCAAGGAGCGGGTGCGATGAGGGCAAAGACGGGTTTAAGATCGGCGGGCGAGCGGAGGTTGGAGAGCCCCTTTGAGCGATACCTCACGCTGTGGGTGGCTTTGTGCATCGCCGGCGGTATCGTCTTAGGCAGGGTTGCCCCCGGTCTTGCCCGCAGGCTCGACGGGTTCGCCATCTATGTGGGCGAAGCGCCGGTCATATCGATCCCCATCGCGATATGCCTCTTCTTCATGATGTATCCGATAATGGTAAAGATAGACTTCGGTGAGGCCATAAAGGCGGGCAAGAGCGGTAAGCCTGTGGCCTTGACGCTCTTTTTGAACTGGGCCATAAAGCCATTCACTATGTATGCCATCGCTCTCTTCTTTTTGGGCACGGTCTTCAGGGGGTTTATCGGAGCGGAGGCGGTGGACTTGGTCAAAATGCCCTTTGGCCTGGATCTCCCTGTGGGCGCCCTTCACGGATCTGGGAGGGTGGTTCTCCACGAAGGTATGAAGATGCTCGAGGTTCCGCTCTGGCGGAGCTATCTCGCAGGTTGCATACTGCTCGGCATAGCTCCGTGCACGGCCATGGTTTTGGTGTGGGGGTATCTCGCCAGGGGCAACGATGGCCTCACGCTCATTATGGTGGCCATCAACTCCCTCACGATGCTCCTCCTTTATGGCCCTTTAGGAGGATTCCTATTGGGCGTGGGGCGTCTTCCCGTTCCGTGGCAGGCGCTCGTCCTTTCCATATCGATCTACGTGGCACTTCCCCTCGTAGCAGGTTATTTCACGAGGAAATGGGTCATCAAAGCCAAGGGAGAGGTTTGGTTTAGGGAGAAATTCCTCCATGCGCTTACGCCGATCACCATAATTGCGCTCCTTACGACGCTCGTTCTGCTCTTCAGCTTTAAAGGCGACGTCATCGTCGCAAATCCCTTGACGATATTGTGGATAGCCATACCGCTCTTCATCCAGACGAACCTCATTTTCTGGCTCGGCTATGGCCTTGCCAGGGTCCTTAAACTGTCTTACGAGGATGCGGCGCCGGCTGCCATGATCGGCGCCTCTAACCACTTCGAGGTCGCTATCGCCACGTCCACGATGCTCTTCGGCCTCTCTTCGGGCGCTGCCCTGGCGACGGTGGTGGGCGTGCTGATCGAGGTGCCGGTAATGCTTGCGCTCGTAAAGATATGCCTCGCCACTTGTCATTGGTTCGCAGAGTGCCACCTCGACCTCCCCCACTGCAAGGCAAAGCTGAATCATCCTACGCATTCCTCGGGTTGTGTTAGCAGATAAATACGTTTGGCTTTTCGCCTCTTTAAGCTATATTAAATACAGAAAGTAACGGTTTGTATAAGACAAATTTATCTATAGTGCGGAGGCCTTAAAAATGAAACTAGGCTTAATTGGATTTGGCCAAGTAGGATCAGCTTTTGCTAAGGGGCTTCGCAAAGAAGGGTTTCCTCACATTGTAGCATACGATAAAATGCAAGACACTCAACAATACGGCGATATGATTAAACGTAGAGCAAAAGAAGCTGATATCGAGCTTTTATCAGATGCGGAGCAGCTTGTAAAGAATTCAGACATTATAATATGTGTCACCTCTGCAAGTGTTGCTGTTGAGTCAGCGCAACAAATTTTGCCGTTTATCGCTCCGAATCACATTTATGCTGACCTCAATTCTACCTCGCCTGAAGTAAAAGAACGGATAGCTAACCTTATCATGGAGACTGAGGCTAAGTTCGTGGATGGCGCTATCATGGGTAGCATCTCGCTTTATGGATATAAATCTCAAATTTTAGTGTGTGGCGACGGTGCTGAAATATTTGCGAAAGCCCTATCAACTTGGGGTATGAATATAAGAAAAATTGGGGATAAACCTGGTCAAGCATCAGCATTAAAGATGGTCCGCAGCGTATGGGCCAAAGGCATAGAGGCACTTTTGATCGAATCTCTTTTGGCTGCTTATGAGTACGAGATCCTTGAGCCGGTTTTCGAATCCGTATGTGAGATGATGCAGGAAGATTTTGCAACCCTTGCAAATATGTTGATCACCACAGATGCCATACACGCTCAAAGACGAGCTCACGAGATGGATGAAGTGATACGAACTTTACAACATGTAGGAGCCGATTTCACCATGTCCCAAGCGACGAGAAATAAACTTCAATGGAGTGCCAATCTTGGCCTTAAAGAAGACTACAAAGGGGAAATTCCTAACGATTTTCGCGAAGTTTTGGCTAAATTAGCACAAAAATCACATTAAATTCAGGTTTAATTAACCATGTTGTGTAAAATTGTAACAGTACACATAAACATCAAAAAGGGGGAGTGGGGAAATGAAAAGGGGTAAAAGGTTTAGTGTTGTTATTTTGACTTTCGTGCTTGTTATCTTGATGCCCATCGTAGCAGGCGCCGCAGACAAGACTTATACCCTGAAGTATGCCACCACTGGTCCAGCGGATCCTGTCACCTATACGCCCTATAGTGTTGGTTTTGTTTTCAAGACACTGGTAGAGGCTCAGTCTCAAGGAAAAGTCAAGGTCGAACTTTTCCCTGGCGGGCAGTTAGGTAACCAAAGGGAGACAATTGAGGGAGTCATGATGGGGACTGTTGAAATAGCTTCGACTAATATAGCGGCCCTTTCCGGTTTTTTCCCTCCGGCCGATATCTTTTCGATACCCTACCTATTTTCTTCAGATAATGAAGCCATAGCTGTGCTTGACGGTCCGTTTGGAATCAAATTTATCGAAGAGATGGCAAAAAAATTGGAGCTTAGAGTTGTTGGTGGGATAAGTCTCCTTGGTTTTAGGCATTTAACCAACAGCGTTAGACCTATAAAGACTCCAGGTGACGTCAAAGGTTTGAAGTTTAGGACAATGGATACGCCAATTTTCATTGAAATGTTTAAAGCTATGGGTGCACATGCTACACCGATCTCTATAACAGAAGTGTATTTAGCTCTTCAGCTGGGCACGGTAGATGGCCAGGAAAATCCAGCCAGCGTAACAAGGTCTTACAAGTTCCATGAAGTTCAGAAATATATGACCTTAGATGGCCATACTATGGGTATGCAAGTTGCTGTTATGAATGAATCTTATCTCAAATCTCTTCCAGATGAAATTAGGAAGACTATATTGCGCTGTATGAGAGATGCTGTCGTGAATGTGCGAGGGGTCACCAAGCTAAGCGAGCAGATCGATATTGATGCAATGAGGAATGAAGGATTGCAAATCTACGCACCCACGGAAGACGAGCTCGAACAATTTAGAAAAATTACACAGCAACCTTGCATAGAGTTGCTAAAAGCTAACATATCTGAAGACTGGATAAATGGCGTATTGGGTGCGGTAGAGGAGGCCAAGGAAAAGGTGGAAGCTGAATATAAAAAATTTGTTTTTTAGTATGCAAGGACAAAACAAGAGTCCTCGTTTGTAGATAGACAAACGAGGACTCTTCACTCCCAAGATCAACTATATGTGTGTTTGTCGTTTTTGAAAGGAGCGTTGATCGTGCGGAAAGTATACAAGTATGTAACGCTGACTACACAAGGTTTTCTTGTACTGGCGACTGGTGTTATGGTGGTAATAGTAATACTCGAAGTTGTTTTAAGGTACGGCTTTAATACGGGATTCTCATGGAGTGAGGAATTGTCCAGGTTCTTGTTTATCGCTTTGAGTTTTATAGGAGCCAGCGAGGCCTTGCGGAGAGGACAACATGTATCCGTTAGTATATTTATAGATATGTTGCCCAGTGGTGTAAAAAGAAAAGTAAGATTTATAGTGCGTGTTTTTATGGTATTGTTTTTATTATTGTTCGCCTATTCTAGCTTTTTACTGCTTAAGAAATTTCACTTCCAGTTGGCTCCAGCACTGAGAATCTCCATGGCATGGCCACATAGCGCTCTCTTTTTGGGTGCTATCCTTATGCTGTTTCAATTGTTATGGGTAATGCTGAAGGGCTCCAATGGAGAAGAGGATTCGAAATCTCTTCTGAAAGATGAGGTGTGAATATCTTGCCATTGACGGGGCTTGGTATAGCTTTTATAGCATTTTTGATATTTGGAGCACCTATAGCGTTTGTTTTGGGTTTGGCTTCGGCTACCTATCTTGCTATAGCAGGTAAATTCTCATGGGCTGTAATGGCGCAGAGGATGTTTTCCATTGTTGATTCTTTTCCATTGTTGGCGGTGCCGTTTTTTATTCTGGCGGCCAAGCTTATGGAAGAAAGCGGGATTTTAGATTCCCTGCTTGAGCTTGCTGACGCCTTGGTTGGGCATATTAGGGGTGGCCTGGCGCATGTAAACATTGCGGCCAGCATGCTGTTTGCTGGCATAACGGGGTCTCCTACGGCTGATACTGCTGCTATAGGTTCTATTCTAATTCCAGCTATGGAAAAAGACGGCTATGAAACAGACTTTAGCGCTGCAGTAACTGTAGCCTCGTCCACAATAGGACCTATTATTCCGCCTAGTATACCGATGGTCATTTATGCTATGTGCGAAGGTCGAGTTTCCGTGGCGGCTCTCTTTTTGGCAGGGGTAATACCCGGTATTTTGGTAGGTTTGACGCAGATGGTGGTGGCATATTTTATTTCGATTAAGAAGGGTTATTCAGCTACGCGCACAGGATTTGTAAGCCTCAAAGAGTTTGTTGTTATATTTGCCAGATCGTTTCTTGCCTTGCTGATGCCGTTAATAATATTAGGGGGTATATTCAGCGGAATATTTACTCCTACGGAAGCAGCCGCTGCTGCGGTTGGTTATGCTTTGATAATTGGCCTTTTTGTTACTCGCAAATTGAAAGTGCGCTCATTGGTACGTCATCTTTTAGATACGGCAGTTGTTACTTCTGTGGTCATGTTCGTGTTGGCTGGGTCCAGCGTTTTTGGCTGGCTGATAACTGTAGAAATGGTACCCCAACGAATCGCCAATCTGATTTTAGAGTTCTCGCATAATCCTCTTGTATTTCTTCTGTTGGTTAATATTTTCCTCCTGATCGTGGGATGTTTTATGAACACAACTGCTGCTATTGTAATACTCACTCCGATACTTAGCCCAATAGCTACATCTTTGGGGATTGATCCTCTGCACTTCGGATTTGTAGTTATAATGAATCTTATTATAGGACAGATCACACCCCCAGTTGGATCTTGTCTTTTTGTGGTTATGGGGATATGTAATACCACTATGGAACGTGTGACTAAAGCCTTGCTGCCGTTCTTGGCGGTAGAAATAGGGGTGCTTCTTTTAATTACTTATGTGCCTATTATTACCTTATGGCTGCCTACTATGCTGGGCTTTCATTGATGCTATGAATGAAAGTGGCCTGGAATTTCCAGTTGTGACCGATGAGGTTATTTAAAAAAGGAGGGGGGATGGTTATGTCGTTCCTGGTTAAAAGGCCGGAGGGAGAAGGGTTGATTCCGGTTGTGGAAAAGGGAAAGATGGAATATGAAAGCTTCGCCCTTCTGAGGGGCAAGGCGGGAGATGTCTTTTCCCTGCCTGTGGCCGATGAGGAAAAGGTGGCGGTCCTCCTTTCGGGCCAAATTGAGGCTAAGGTGGGCGGCAAAATCTTTTCCACAGGCTATCGGAAGGATGTATTTTCCTCCAACGCCTGGGCTTTCTATGTCCCACCAGGCATTGAGGCATCCGTACGGATGCTTTTGCCATCAGAGCTTGCCATAGCTGCAGCACCTGCGACGATTCAAGGCGAGCCGTTTCTCGTTACCCCTGAGGACGTGCGCGCCAAATCGGCGGGCGTGTGGAACTGGCGCAGAGATGTAAAAGACATAATAGACGGTCGTCACAAGGTAGAAAAATTGATTATAGGCGAAACGATAAATGCTCCTGGGAATTGGTCCGGCTGGCCGCCTCACAAACACGATACCGAAAACTTCCCCGTCGAAGTAGTGATGGAAGAGATCTATCACTTTAGGATTAAGCCTCAAGGGGGTTTCGGGGTGCAGCGCATCTATGACGGAAAGGAATTGGACGAGCTTTACGTCATAAACGACGGCGATACGGTGATGATACCTAAGGGCTACCACCCCGTCGTTGCCGCTCCCGGCTATTCTCTCTATTATCTCTGGATCTTGTCGGGAAAAACGCGATTTATGGCCCCCTATGAGGATCCTCTCCATGTCTGGCAGAGGGGAGCGGAAGCCTTAATACACGAGGTCCTGCGTTAGGCGTGACGAAAGAAGGTGGGGAGAGCGCTTTTGCCGGCTTTCCCCACCATATTTTTGCGATAGCTCTTATCGAGTCTCGAAGAGCTCGGCGAAGAAGACTTTCATCGCCTCCCAAGATCTGCGGTCTGCCCGTTCGTTATACGCTACGCCTTTCGACGGGTCGTTGCCGGAGGCGGGATTGGTGAAGCTGTGGACCGTGCCGCCGTAGAAAACCATCTGCCAGTCGACGCCACCGCTTCGCATCTCCTCCTGAAATGCTGAAATGTGCTCTTGGGGGACGAGGGGGTCGTCCGCCCCGTGGAGAACGAGTACCTTACAGTTTATGTTTTTGGCGTCTTCGGGGTTCGGCGTATCGAGATTTCCGTGGAAACTCACCACGCCTGAGAGTTCTGCGCCGCTCCTGGCGAGCTCTAAGACCGTTCCGCCTCCAAAACAGTAGCCTATGGCTGCTACTTTAGCTGGATCTACGAGCGGATGCTTTTTTAGCGCCTCCAACGCTGCCCTCGCACGGGAGCGCAGGGTGGCGCGATCGGAGCGGAATTTGGTAGCGAGGCTTGAAGCCTCTTCTGGGGTATGCGCCCTCACCCCTTTGCCGTATATGTCAGCTGCCAGGGCCACATATCCCATCTCTGCGATCTCTTTGGCACGCCTTTTCTCATACTCGCCGAGTCCCGTCCACTCGTGCACCACGAGCACCCCTGGGCGCTTTTCCTTTATCGTCTCGTCATAGACGATATACCCTTCGCAGACCACATCTCCGTCGCGGTATTCGAAGGCTTCTGCCCTCATGGCCTTGTCCCTCCCATCGGTTGTAGCATAAGCAGCGCTTGAGGTGATGATATATGCGGCTGATAACGCTGCGGCGATCGCGATCTTTTTCTTCATAAGACTCCTCCTCTCCCTTGATCAAATCGATTTTATTTTAAGGCAAAGGAACCCTCAAATCCACCCCTTCTCTTTCCAGTATGCGTATTCGCCCTTACTGGAAGCGACTGCACCCTTGAAGCGTGACAGAGAAGTGAAGTTGCAAGGAGATCCAGAAGGCGGAATCATGGTAAAATTGTCAGGATTTAGAAAAGAGGTGATGATCCATGTCTTATCTCGGCGTTGCGAAGGGAAAGATCATTGAGCTGAGGGAGAAGCTGCCATTGCCCGAAGGGACGCAGGTTGAGGTGTCGATCAGCCTGCTGCATAGTGCCGAGACAGCTCAGTTAACTCTTCAGTGCGCAGGCATGCTCAGCGACCTGATCGAAGATCAGCGTACTGCCTACGAGGAAGCACTCAACCGGCGGCTCAGGTTTTTGCGAAGGTTACCGGTATTATGAAGAGAAGTTTACTCGACACGTATACACTCGATGATTATTGTACACTGAGGTGCGGCTGTTGGAAGCAGGGCAATTTTGGCGGATGATTGCTAAATATGGAAGTAGTCTGGTAAGATTGGCATAGAGAACTTTAAATAATAAAAGACAGAATATGACCATCATGCTACCTTTGCGTTGTTTGGTAGTCTAAAAAGGCAAATTGACACGTAGCTATGTCTTCTTATCTACATCAACTAACCCACAAGAAATGGCGCGTACGACTGCATCAGTTCTACTTGAAGCACCTAGCTTTTTGATTATGGAAGCCACATGCGCTTTCGCCGTATTAGAACTTATATAAAGGTCCTGGGCAATCTGAGCATTAGTTAATCCTTTTGACATCAAATGCAATACTTCTATTTCTCTTGAAGTTAAACTCTCAATATATGTTTCATTAACATCTTTTAATACACTATTTATTACTATTCTTGCTATATTTGGACTAATAAAAGTTTTTCCAGAGTTAACAATCCTAATAACCTTTATTAGCTCTTGCTTATTAATATCTTTTAAAACAAATCCATTTGCCCCTGCTTTTATTGATTGTTCTACATATTGTTTATCGTCATATGCGGTTAATATCACTATTTTAGTTTGAGGTGATATCTTTTTGATATTACTAATTATATCATATCCCATACAATCAGGCATTTTAATGTCAAGAAGTATTATATCTGGATTGAAGTTTTTGCAGCAACTTATAGCAGAGGTTCCATTGGAGCAATCTGCTACTACTTTTATGCTTTTTTCTGATTTAAGTAAGGCTTTTAGACCTTTGCGAACTATAGGATGATCGTCAACTATGACTACTTTGATAGGATGACTTTCCTTATTCTCTATCATTTTATTGCCTCCAAATATAATATGTAGGAACCTGAGCTTGACCCAGTCAGATCTTGAGCCTAACAAATGTGATGAAAATAAGCTTTGCATTTTTTAGCTGATATGCTTAGATCAGTTCTTTAGATGGCTTAATATTATATGGTAGTAATTATGAACAAAAGATTAATCACATGTTATCGCAATTAAACATGTTATAAAAGATCCACAGATATAACTAACTCAGGCTTCCGATCCGCGACTCTTGCATCGCAAATTTTATCTACTATCCAAACATTGAAGCAAGAAGTAGAATCAGTTGTTATAATTAGATGTTTTTGTTCCGCTTATTTTAATTTATTTTAATTTAGATAGAAATTTTCCTATGTTAACTGTACACTAAACTGTGAGTTTGCTTGTATAACTGGTTCCAATGGAATAATGGCCCATATTGTAGTACCCTTTCCAGGCTTAGACTTGATGCGCATTCTGCCATTTATACTATTAACTCTCTCGCTCATCCCGATAAGGCCATACTTATCTTGCCTTTCCAGATATTGTGGGTCTTTATCCATGGGAAAGCCGACTCCGTTATCCTGGACCACTATCCCCACAAAGGATTTATAGAAGCGAAGAGATATTTTTGCTTCTGAGGCATTAGAATGTCGGTTTATGTTGTTTAGAGCTTCTTGGACAACCCTGTATATGACGAGCTCATAGCGAGAGGGAAGCCTGCGCTGCGATCCGCGCACATGAATATTTATGCGAAGCTTGCTTTCGGAGACAGAACCTTCTGCTAGTTTTCTAATCGCTGCGACTACGCCAAGGTCGTCCAATAAGGGTGGACGTAAATTGTTAACAATACGCCGCATAGCTTTTATAGCTTCTTTGATGCTATCCTTAGTTGCTTTGACATTTTCTATGAGTTCTTGATTATGTGCAGATAATGCTTCTTCACAAGCCTCTAAGAGGTATGAGGTTGCGGAAAGAAGTTGTAGTGGACTATCATGAAGCTCTGCAGCCAATAGCCTTCTTTCCTCTTCACGCGCATTGATAGTTCTTATTGTGAGTTCCTTTGAAAGCTTCTCCTTTTCGGCCATAGTTTTGAATAACCGGACATTTGCGATAGCACTACTTAAAGCATTAGCAAAGCTTCGAAGTAGATTTAATTTGTCAGGTCCTAAGGGCAATCGTGGGCACCTAATGTACAATAATCCAACGTCTTCGTCATAGATGCTTATTTTGATTATAATCCACTTTTCTAAACGCCCTTTCAAAGCCTCTCTCGTTATGACTTTTATGATTTTTGGCGTAGAAGAATCTGCAAGCTGTTGAATTTTACCCTTAACTCTATAGGTCAAAGCACTAAATGCAGTATTGTTACTAATACTATACTCGTACTTTGGATTATATGATACAAAACCGCAGTCGTAAGCTTCAAATATATCTTTAGACCTGTTAGTGACTTCAGATATAACTCTTGATAAATCATTTGATGAAAATGCAGATGTAGATACTTGATAAACAGATTGTAGATATTTTTTCTGAATAAGCACTTTTGCTTCGTACGAATCAATATAACCCATAGCAAGTATAACTCTTGAAGCATCAAGTGCATTCTCTAACTTTTGCAAGATCAGCATAAGGCTCAAAGGAACATAAACCTTGGTTTGATGAGTTAAATATTCAGATTTGCCGTATGCACATATATTTGATAAAATAATATCCCATATAGCTCTTTTTGTTTGAACGGATACGTCTAAAACTCCTGAGAGAGGATATCCTTGTTCTGCGCGAAGTCTTCCTATGGTCTTTTGATCTTCGAAAAACGGCGTCGGGTCCTTTATGGAAGCTATTGATAACCTTACATAGATGGAAACCCGCTTGCGTCCCTCCTTTCCGGCGAGAAAGGCTGCATAATCAGGGGTTGCCGCGGGTGAGTTCTGTAAATATTGGATTACCCATTCTACTATACTATTTTTATGCGAAGATAATAATTTAATTAGCCAATCTTCTGTATACTTTTCGTATTTCCTCATATTTACATATATAACAATCTAATTAGCTTTTGTCAAGCTCTTGTTCCTGACTGCGAAACATCGATTGACCCAATGTTATGAGGTCTCGAATCCATGAGCTTTTGATCCTCTCTATGCTATGTTAATACACATCGCTATTATTTCAGGCCTAATATGTTCTACCCATTTGGGTAATGATTAAATCATGATTTTGGGGAATGGCTAAATTTGAGAACCACTACCAGAATATGAACATCCACGTTTTTAATGGGAGGGATTGAATTGAGACCAGTAAGTATCATAGGTATAGGATCTACCCCCTTCTCTAAACTTGAGGGGAAAGGCCCCGTTGACCTTGCCGTTGAGGCTTCTATTCAAGCATTAGGGGATGCTGAAATCCACCCGAAAAAAATCGAAGCTCTCTATCTTGGTAATTTTACTAGCGGTATTTTAACTGGTCAGGAAATTTTGGGACCACTAGTGGCTAATCGTTTAGGCATGAGGGCAATTCCTTCTATTAAAGCAGAAGGGGCCTGCTCTTCGGCTACCCTCGCCTTCAGGGAGGGCGTGTTAGCTGTAGCTAACGGTGTACACGAATTAGTCCTTACAGTTGGTGTCGAGAAGATGACTTCTGCTAGCACAAGTAAGGTAACAGCTGCGTTGGCTTCTGCCTTAGATCAATCCAAAGAGGGTTCTTGTGGACTTACTTTCCCGGGTGTCTTTGCCATGATGGCGAGACGACACATGCACGAGTTCGGTACTACGAGAGAACAGATCGCAATGGTCTCCATTAAAAATAGGAAAAATGGAGTAAAAAACCCCCTTGCTCAATTTAGGGCAGAGGTAGCTATGGAGAAAATACTGGGAGCTAAACCGGTTACGGAACCGTTCGTTCTGTATGATTGTTGTCCTATAAGTGATGGAGCAGCGGCGGCAATAATATGCCCTACGGAAATGGCAAGAAAGTTATCAACTAAAGCGATTTCCATTTTAAGTTGCGAGGTGTCAATAGGTAACGCATCTATTGATATGATGAGTGACATGGTGAGTTTTCCGGCAACGGTAGAGGCGGCTAAAAAAGCATTTTCGACTGCTGGATTATCTACAAAGGACATCAATTTTGTGGAATTGCATGATTGCTTCACTATTGCGGAGATCATAGACTCAGAAGACTTAGGATTTTTTGAGAAGGGGGAAGGAGGCTTAGCGCTCGAAAAGGGATTGACTCAAATCGATGGCAAGCTACCTATTAACCCGAGCGGTGGCCTTTTGTCCAAGGGTCACCCAGTCGGTGCTACGGGTCTTGGGCAAATATACGAGGTCTGTAAGCAGTTGCGTGGAGAGCATCCAAATCAACTTGATAATCCTAAGATAGGGCTTGCTCATAACTTGGGCGGTACAGGTGCTGTATGTGCCATAACGATTCTTTCGAGGAATTTTTAAGAGAGGTGGGTGATTATGGTGGCGCTGCTAAATGGTTTTAAGTGTGAGGAGTGTAGCTGTTTTACACCTTATAAGACTATCCTTTGCCCCAAATGTAGCTCATCCAATATTGTTCCGATAGAGTCACAGGGAGCTGGCGAGATTTATACCTTTACCACCATTCATGTTCCTCCTGAAGGTTTCGAGGACAAGGTTCCATACACAGTGGTAGTAGTTAAACTTGACGAAGGTACCCTTGTATCAGCCTCATGGAGCGGTGAAACCAAACCACAGATAGGACAAAGGGTAGCCTTCCAAGAAATAGCGGGTAGTAGTTTTGTTTTTAAGTAGCCTTGGCTAAAAGGAGTTTTTGAGATGAAACTATTAGGTATAGATCATATTGGTATATTGGTAAAAAATATTGATAGTGCTATGAAAGTATATTCTGTTATGGGGTTAAAGCCAGCACTGATAGAGGAAAATGAAGCGTATAAGGTAAAAATTGCCTTTTTGCCTGTAAGTGGTGGAGTCTTGGTCGAATTGATAGAGCCTATAGGACCGGGGCGATTAAAAGAGCAGCTTGAAAACTACGGCGAAGGAATCGACCATATTGCTTTTAAAGTAGATGACATTGAAAAAAGCTTGCGTGAATTGAAGGAACAGGGCATCCCGTTACAGGACGAGACCCCGCAATTAGGTGGAGCTGGTGCAAAAGTTGCCTTTTTGAAAAAAGAAGGGGCTAATAATGTCTCGATAGAATTAAAAGAAGGAGGTAGCGAAATAGTATGAATAGTAAAAAGGTTACAGATCTTAAGAGTGCTATCAGTGAAGTGAAGGACGGCATGACGGTCTTTGTTGATGGCTTTGGTTATAACAGGACACCTATGGCGTGTGTGCATGAGATTATAAAACAGCAAGTACAGGGTTTGTGCACCCTGGGAAGCATAGAAATACAAGCAGACATGTTAATAGGGGCTGACTGTGTCTCTATGCTCGATAACGGTTGGACTGGAGCGGAAGGTTGGCCTCATGGGAGTTTTTCGTCCTATCCCATGAGGAGGAAAATCGAGGAAGGGAAACTTAAAGTGGAATATTATTCTAATCTAGCCATTGCATGGCGCCTCATCGGTGCGGCTTATGGATGGAGTTTCGTCCCATTCCCTGGATTTCAGTCATCCGACCATTTTAGGCTTAGGGGGTATCATGGGGAGAATAAAGTCAAGATGATAAAATGCCCCTTCACGGGTGAAGATGTTCCCGTATTACCCACCTTTTCTTTAGATGTTGCCATTATTCACGTACAGAAAGCTGATGTAGATGGGAATGCGATGATTACTGGACCTTTAGGTTATGCTCGCTCCAGTGCGTTTGCAGCTAAAACTACTATTATCACATGTGAAGAAATAGTGCCGGTTGAATATACGAGGCAACACATGCACGAAGTTGTGATACCTGGCGCTTTTGTGAAACATGTAGTAGAAGTACCCTTTGGGGCTTACCCAACTGCTTGTCAAGGATATTACGACTACGATTGGGATTGGATTAAATACTACTTTGAACAATCGAAAGAGGAGACTACATTCAGAGCATATCTTGATGAGTATGTTTTTGGCTGTAATACGTGGGAAGATTTTTTAAATAAGGTATTAACCCAAGATAAAAGGAACGAGATAAAAGCAAGTAGTGTTCTTCTTTACTGATTCTAATTAAGCGAGGAGGAGAAATTATGACGAAATATAGCATGGATTATAGCCTTACAGAAATGATGTGCGTGGCAGCCGCCCGTGAAGTTAAAGACGGAGAACGAGTCTTTGCTGGCGCTGGACTTCCACTTCTAGCTTCGATTGTCGCAAAACGCACTCATGCTCCAAACATTCAAATATGCTTGGAGTCTGGAATAGTTGGTGCTGAGTTTCCCGACGACGAAATAAGAGGGAAATCTCCATTGCCTCGTTTCGTTGCGGATCCTAGGATCTTTCCTGGGGCAGTTTATCAATGTGAGCTTTTAGAGATTAATGGCATATTTTTGACTCAACGCAAGATGGACGTAGGGTTCCTTGGGGGAGCGCAGGTGGATAAGTACGGCAACCTTAATTCTACAATAATAGGAAGTTGGGATAAGCCCAAGGTCTGGCTTCCCGGCTCTGGTGGTGCAGCAGAAATTGCTATGTTTGCGAATAGGGTTCTAATTATAATGGCACCTCATGATAAACGAAGGTTCTGTGAGAAAGTAGATTGCATTACCTCTCCTGGATACCTTGAGGGACCGGGCTCAAGGGAAGCTCATGGACTTAAGTGGGGTGGGCCGGAAGCCGTTGTGTCTACTCTTGGAATATTGAGGTTTGACCCCGATACCAAAGAGATGTATTTAGCTGCAACATATAAAGGCGTAACCGCTGAACAAGTCAAAGAGAATACAAGCTGGGATCTGAAGATCTCTTCAAACCTGCAAGAAGTCGAGCCGCCTTATGAGGAGGAAGTGCGGATCATTAGAGAAATAGATAAGGAGGGGTTATTTACATCAAGATAGCCTTTCGAAGGTGAGAAGTTTTTAGAAAGGAGTGTTGGAGATCATGGGAAAGATGATGATGCTCTTCATAGGATGGTGGATATTCTGGTCTATTGTTCAGACGGTAGTTGTTTATAGGTTTTCAAAGAGTGCCATCTATACAGAGGCTGAATGAGTTAGGGAGGAGGTTGAATAGATGCCAGTAAGGATGTGGTCATGGATATTCATGGTTTTGTACTTAGTCGGAGTAGGCTACTTTACCTGGAGAGCATATCTCAAAACAAAAACATTGGCAGACTTTTCTACTGCGGCTCGAAGCTATGGTTGGTTCATAATCTCTATGGCTACTGTAGCAGCATGGTGTAGCGCAGCTGCGTTTCTTGGACAGCCTGGCATGGGTTATGGCATCGGTTTTCCAGCCTTGTGGTATGTTATGGGATATGCCTTTTCAGGACTCGGATGGGCCATATCTATGTTTGGCATGTGGCGAGTAGGGGCAAGAGTAAATGCCAAAACCCCAAGTGATTTTTTGGGCAAGCGCTTCAATAGTGATCTAGTAAAGACTGTAGCATCTTTAATAGTAATATTGAATATATATTATGTTGCAGGGCAATTCGTTGGCTTGGGATGGCTGTTTGAAACGGCCCTTGGAATACCTTATGTATGGGGGGTCTATATAGCTGCTGGTGTAACGGCTCTATATGTAGTCCTCGGAGGGAGCCATTCTAGTCTATTGAATCAAGCATATCAGGCCACTATAATGGTTGTGGGAGCTATCATCGTTTTGTTTGTGGCCTTCTTCTTCGCTGTGCCAGGGGGCGTACATGGTGTAAACGAAGCTATTGTGGCGCAAAACCCGGCACTAGGGTGGGATAATATTTTTAGCACAATAAGTCCGCTTTTTGCGCCATTTCCTGCTATTTCTATTTGTATAGGGCTTGGACTTGGGGCGATGTCACCACAGATGTGCAAAAACTTCTTTTCTATTAAAGATAAGAATAATCTTCCGAAAGTCGCAATCGCCGGTTTTGTGCTGATGTTTATAATGAGCTTTATGATGCTTGGGGGCATTGGCGCTAGGGCCGCCCTGGGAGATGCATTTATGAAAGCTCCAGATCGTGCACTCCCTGAGCTTCTTGTTCAGCGCCTCCCAGCTCCAGTTGCAGCTTTTATCGTCATAGGAATGCTTGCGGCAATCATGTCTAGTGCAGGAGCGCTTTACCTTGCTATATCAAATGCCGTGATTGTAGACCTATATAGAGATATCATAGCTCCTAAGCTATTTAAGACTGTCGATCCAGCTCGCCTGGACAAACAGGCTCTTTTAATGAGTAGGATATTGATCGTCATCGTAACATTGGCTGGTGTTGCAATTGCCATCCCACCGCCTCCTTACCTTACTGCCTTGATTTGGTCGGGCCTCGGTGGGATAAGCTGTGCTGTAAGTCCTAGCGTGATTTTAGGCGCAGTATGGCGACGTGTTAACGCAAAAGCCTCTGCTATATCAATGATAGCAAGCATTATTGTCTATTTGTATGTCCTTTTTGGCCTCCATCTCCATCCTTATACTGCTCTCGGCATTGGGTGCATAGTATCGTTCCCTCTCATAATTATAATTTCCTTGGTCACTAAGCCACAGCCCAAGGAATATCTGGTTAAACTCTTTGGCTATTGAGAACTAAATGCTTTTTATTTCAATGGAAGGATAGATAGGAGGTGTTTAGGTGAAAGAGTTTGTTGTTGCAGGTATACAAATTGCTCCAGTGCAAAACCAGGTAGACGTAAATATAAATAGAGCACTTGAATGGATACCCAAAGCTATAGAGCTCAATGCAGAGCTGGTTGTTTTCCCAGAGACAGCTACTACTGGATTTGACACAGGTTTGCCTAGGAAAGCGCTATGGGATTTGGTTGACTATATTCCTGGCCGAACAACCGAGGGGATCCAAGCAGCTGCAGCCAAACATAATGTCTATGTGGTATGGCCCACCTATGAACGCGGTGAAGAAGAGGGTGTTATTTATAATAGTGCTGTTTTAATAGACAGAACGGGTGAGATTGTCGGTATATATCGCAAAACCCATCCATTCCCTGGTGAGATGGCTCAGTTCGGCGGGTGGACTACTCCTGGCAGTAGTGTCAATGTCTATGAGACGGACCTGGCTAATATAGGTATAATTATCTGCTACGATGGTGACTTTCCAGATCTTTCTACAACGCTGGCACTTAAGGGAGCTGAAGTGATAGTTCGTCCATCTGCGTTTCTTCGCACTTTCGACCACTGGTGGGCCACCAACTTTGGCAGGGCTTATGATAATCACGCTTATGTGATGGCTGTTAATGCCGTTGGGGCTGATAAGGGAGGCAACTTTTATTTCGGTCATAGCATGATTATATCTCCTAACGGGTGGAAGATAGCACAAGGAAGATGCGCTGAAGAGATCGTATATGGCGTGCTTAAACCAGACGCTCTAAAATATGTTTATGGCGGCATGACAAGCCTTCAGTCCTTTGATCATCTGGAAGATAGAAACCTCGGTGTTTACAATGTGATGCAACCAGGAAAGTCCATGTTTGAGCCAGGCAATCATGTAAGAGCAAGATTTAAGAAAGTATAAAAGGTGTGAAATGTAATAGTTGGAATAACCTCTATTTATTTCAGTTTCTAATAAAAAATGGGTGAGTATCATGTTGTTTTAGCCAAAAATAGGATAATACTACGATGTGTAGTATTATCCTATTTTTGGCTAAGTACCATAGAGAAATTGCGGACTTTAGTAGTTCTCAATCCGGCACTATAAGTTTTTCTTTAAACTTCTTCCAGCGGTTTTCAGTGCAGCGCTAAGTATTTTGGAGTTGCTTTTTTATTTAACGCTTTTAGTATCATATTGCATAGTTTATGATACAATAAACTAAGTTTTAAATCCAGCTATTTTTTTATTATAATATGCATATTCGCCCTTCCATTCGTCTTTCCTGGAAGAGATTACGCTCTTGAAGAACTCCCGCCGCTTTTCCATATAGGATAACTGGTCGGGATATGCTATGTGACTTTTTACTGCTTTGGCGAGATCTGCCCCTAAGATCCTTGCTTCTTCCTTTAATGTATCGAAGCGAGACATCGGGCCGGAGACGCCGCCCACATATTGGACGCCGCAACTTACGAGATATTCCTTCAAGTAGTCCAAGACCATGGCATGAGGGCCGCCTCCAGAAGTGGCAAAAGCGGCTCCGTATTTGCCGGTTAACATTTGGCAGTGGATAAACGGGCTTGAGCGGTCCAAAAGCGCCTTGAGCTGTGCCGTCACATGGTTTATATAGACAGGCGATGCGAGGACGATTGCATCGGCTTCCTGCATAGAGTGTAGCACCGGCGCAACGTCATCTTTTAGCGGACAGAAGAGGAGCTTCCGGTGGCAGGTGCCGCATCCCGTGCAGAATTCCATCCTTAGACTCCCGAGGTGTATGTATTCTACGGAAACGCCTCGTTCGGCGGTGGTGATCCCCGCGACTGCCTCTTTAACGAGTCTAAATGTGTTGCTGTGTTCACCCCTCGGGCTTCCTGAAATGCACAATATCTTCACGTATCTTCATCTCCTCGTTGGTATACTCGACATCTACACGGCAGGGTGTATTCTTATTATAATCTCTCGATTTTGAATCCGACGTTTAGCTCTACGCACAAGGAAGTGAGAAATCATGAAGGCGAAAGCGGTGTCTGTTTTGAAGGATCTCGTTTCTATCGACGGCGTTTCGGGGTTTGAGAAACCGGTGGCAGATTATATAAGCTCCCGCCTTTCGCGGTTATCTGTGGGCGTAAGGAGAGACGTCATGGGAAACGTGCTTGCCAGCCTTCGCTTAGGTAACGGCGAGCCCTCGCTCAAGTTGATGTTTTGTGCCCACATGGACGAGGTGGGTTTGATGGTGAAGGGCGTAGAGCCAGATGGTTTTATCAGGTTCGAGAAGGTGGGGGTTATCCCAGACGCTTTCCTTCCGAGAACGCCCGTCAGGATAAAGGGGATAAACGGCACCATCGGCACGAGGCCCGGTTACCTGATGGAAGGTTCGGATAAGCCTCATAGCGCGAGGGACATGTATGTG
Source organism: Acetomicrobium sp. S15 = DSM 107314 (assembly GCF_016125955.1). NCBI lineage: Bacteria > Thermotogati > Synergistota > Synergistia > Synergistales > Acetomicrobiaceae > Acetomicrobium > Acetomicrobium sp. S15 = DSM 107314. Next base: position 54,183 of record NZ_JADEVE010000191.1, read on the forward strand.
GACGTGGGGGTTTGCAGCTCAAAGGAGATATCTGATCTTGGCATAGAGGTTGGAGACCCCATATCCTTCGCGACGGCTTTTTCCCCGACGGGAAACCCCGACAGAGTCATAGCTAAAGCCGTTGACGACAGAGCAGGCTGCGCCGCCCTTTTGCTTTTGGCCGAGCTTCTGTCGTGTCAAGATTTTAGCGGCTACCCCTCGTCGGCCGAAGTCGTTTTAGCCTTCACCGCTCAAGAGGAGGTGGGGTGCAGGGGGGCTGTCGCAGCGGCCGCGGCGGTGCGCCCCGATTGCGCCTTTGTGCTGGATACCGTCCCCTCTGGAGACACGCCCGACGCCAGCATGACCAAGGATATAAACGCCCGTCTCGGGGGTGGGGTGGTGATACCCGTCATGAGCGGCGGGGTGAGCATGGGCGAGATAATGGCTGAACCGATTAAGCGGCTACTGCGGGATGTGGCGGACAAGAAGGGCATACTTTATCAGCTTGCCATACTCCCGGTGGCTGCCACAGACTCGTCTGCCATAAAGACGTCAGGGGAAGGAGTGCCCGTAGGAACTATAGGCATTCCCAGGCGTTATGCCCATTCGCCCGTGGAGTTGGTAGACCTGAACGACATTATATCCGCCACGCAGTTGGCTTTGGGTTTAACCGAGAGATTGCTCGAGGGGGTAAAACTTCGATGAATGCGGGATCAAGATCAAGAGGCGCAAGAAGCAGGGCGTTCTTCATCATGTACGCAGTCCTGGTGCTGTGCGGCCTTTGGCCCGTCATAGCGATCTTCAACAGGCCCGTGTTATTTTTGGGGTTGCCACTGCTTGAGGTCTGGAGCTTCTTCGTGGCTATAGCGACTGCCGTTGTGTTGTTTTTGGCTGACATTAGGGGGGATTAGCGCATGCCGATTCAATTTTGGATCACACTCGGGTATGTGGGCGTGGCTATAGCGATAGGCGTGACCTCCGCCAGAGGGCGCATCATGTCAAAGGTGGAAGAGTGGGGTTTGGCGGGTCATACTATGGGCTTTATGGTTATGTATTTCTTGAACGCCGCCGGGATCATAAGCGCCTTTTCCATGTTGGGGGCTCCGGGTTTCGCCTATGTCCACGGAGTGGCAATATGTTATCTCGTAATCTACGTGGCGTTGCAGGAAATAATAGCTTTTCACGTGGCACCCAAGGTGTGGGAAATGGGATTTCGCATGGGGCATCTCACTCAGGCCCAAGCCGTGGCTGAGCGCTACGAAAGCCCGTTTTTGGGCGCTGCTTTTGCCGTAGTAACGTCCTTTGGTCTCATAGCCTATGCCGTAACTCAGGCCATGGGGTGCGCCTACGTCTTAAACGCCGTTAGCGGCGGGTGTCTCTCCATGGGTTTAGGAACTTCCATAGTGATGGCGAGCATGGCAGCTTATATCTTCATAGGCGGCATGAGGGCCATAGGGTGGACCAACGTCTTTCAGGGAATCCTCATGTTTGTGATGGCTTGGGTCGCTGGCATCTGGGTGGCGAAAGCCGCCTTCGGCTCGTGGTGGTTCGGCGAGATCTTTCGCTCGCTGGCGGAGAGTTCCCCAAAGCATTTGACGCTGCCCGGGCCCATGGGCGCGTGGTCATATCGTTTTTTCAGCAGTTCCGTAATAGTTTCGACCCTGTCCGTATGGCCCACAGGCTGGGTGTGGTGGATGGGGGCAAAGGACTTAAAGATCCTTCGCAGGTCTATAGCACTCATGCCGTTGTTTCTCTTCATCTTAATCCCTACGCTCTCCCTCGGCTTTGCGGCCATAACATTAATCCCAGGGCTCAAGGTGCCCGACCAGGCCGCGCTTGCCGTGGCAAACGCCTACCTTCCTCCGATCCTTGCGGGTCTCCTCGGGGCGGGCGTTTTGGCTGCCGCCATGTCATCGGCGGAGCCGTGCCTCCACGTTACTGCCTTGACCTATGCTGTCGACGTGATATCCCCCGTCGCCAAGCTCTCAAAGGAGCAATGCGCTAAAATTGCGCGGACCCTTACCGTGGTAGTAGCGCTCTGCATCGTTTTGCCTCTGGCACTCTTAAGGCCGGCAAGTCTTGTATACGTCACGCTTATAGGCTACGGATTTTTGGGCCAATCGTTCCCCGCCCTGATGGGCGTGTTGTTCTGGCGCTGGGCCACGCGCGCGGGAGCGCTCTCCGGGCTTTTGACGGGTTTTGCCGTCACTACTGCTTTGTCTGTGGCCAAGTCTCATCCCATGGGGATACACGCTGGCGCTTGGGGGTTGGCCGCAAACTTCGTCGTCTTTTTAATCGTGAGCTATTACACTGGATCGCAGCAGAAGGCGATAGGGCGCTTCTTCCCTCACTTAAAACGCAAACCGTAAACGCGATGGGGAAAGCTTCCCTCTGAAAGGCAATCTGTTTTAAGTTCGCCTTCAGTATATGCTTCATCTGCATGGGGGCGACCAACGCGCCTATAGCAGCCCGCATCCGACACAAGGTTTCAATCCACGCCCCCGCGTGGGGGGCGACAATATACTTGAATTTATAAAGGCCGGGGAATCTGGTTTCAATCCACGCCCCCGCGGGGGGGGCGACCGCGTCAATGTTGTGTATACGCACAAGTTCGCCTGTTTTGATATTAGAAGTGGCTATTCCGATAGGTCTATAGTATTCGATAACATTTTCGCCTGAAGAAATCTCTTTAAGGGCAATCTTATTTCCAATTTGTATTGTATAGAGTACTTATATTAAACCCTCAAACAAA
>NZ_JADEVE010000192.1 GCF_016125955.1 Acetomicrobium sp. S15 = DSM 107314
GGCTATGGGGATCGCCACTTTGATTCAGACTCATCCGAAGCTCGGTTCCGGCCTTCCTATAGTTCAGGGTTCGTCTTTCAGCTTCATTCCTCCCATCATGACCATAATCGGAGCTTACTTCATCTCGTCGGCTTATAGGGATGCATGGGCCTTCGGCCTACTCATCCTCTTTCTCCTCTTCAGGCCACAAGGCATCTTCGGCGAACCCATATCGGAGAAGGTGTATTTAGGAGACTGGATCCCCGACGGCCTTTTGCCCTTGAAGAGGGAGCTTGACGAGTGCCGGGCGGAGATTGACGCAATGGAATCGACGATCGCAGCTTTGAAACAAT
>NZ_JADEVE010000193.1 GCF_016125955.1 Acetomicrobium sp. S15 = DSM 107314
CTCTACACCTCCAATGTTATGTTGTAACCAGAAGCTTTAGCCACTTATCACTTTCTCTGCTATTTCTCTAAACTCTTCTATTGTGAGCAAGCCCCCCTTCGACAAGGACTTTTCTTTCACAGCGTTGACGATTTCAAGTTGGAGTTCGGCAAGGACAGAGACGGCAACCTCGTCATCGCCGACGAGGTATCGCCGGATACATGCAGGCTTTGGGATCGCACCTCCGGTGACCGCTTGGACAAGGATCGCTTCAGCAAGGACATGGGCAACGTCTTAGAGGCCTACGAAGAGATCTGGCGTCGCCTCGAAGAAATGAAGGCATAGACATGAGATACAGAGCCAGCCTGCTAATATACCTAAAAGAGGGCGTCCTCGACACTCAGGGAAGGACAA
>NZ_JADEVE010000194.1 GCF_016125955.1 Acetomicrobium sp. S15 = DSM 107314
CTGGTGGAACAACATACACTGGACGGTAATGCCCGGCATTTTTCTTTGGATACTTGGCAAAAGGGTTTGGGCGCTGGGCAGAAAGCGCGGGTATCTTTCTATCGGGCAGTTCACCGCCGGAGTATACGAAAGCGGAGGCGAAGAGGCATGACGGCGTTGCGCTTCCTCACGAGCGGCGAGTCTCACGGCCTCGGTTACTTAATCGTTGTCGAGGGACTGCCGGCCGGCCTCGGACAGGATCGCAGGAGCCTGGGATTGGAGCAAGGAGAAGGCCTCCAGTGTCGTGGGCTGGTTCGGTGGAATTCCAGAGATGATAGCTAATGCCCTCGCAGGCGTAGGAGAGATCATCTGGGGTCCATTCAAGCGGATATTTGACGATCTCCTCAAGCGTCATGACCGGATCTTCCCTCCAAGGTGCGAATGCGATCTCTC
>NZ_JADEVE010000195.1 GCF_016125955.1 Acetomicrobium sp. S15 = DSM 107314
CCGCGTCGCTAAGTACTACGAGATCGCCTACGACGAAGGCGAACTGACATTTACGGTGACGGAAGGGAAGAAAGCGGCGGCAGAGAAGCTCGACGGCAGTTACCTCTTAAAGACAGACAGGAGCAATCTCGACAATATGGACCCGGGCATCGATTACCTGGCGCAGCTCCAAATGGTCGGCAACGTTAGGCTGATCGAAAAGACCACGGAATACGACAAGTTCATCAAGGGAGAAATCCCCATTTGGATAACGTACGATTGGAACGCCTACCGAGCAAAGTATATAGCGGGCCTCGGTGATGCCGTGGATGTCGTCATCCCAGA
>NZ_JADEVE010000196.1 GCF_016125955.1 Acetomicrobium sp. S15 = DSM 107314
TCGTGACCGAACTGTTCCGCCCCATATCGCAATACCGCATGCTCATATACGGAGGAGTTCTTGTGGCAACCATGGTCTTGAGGCCCGAAGGGATCATGGGTTCCAGGGAGATATGGGGGCTCTTTAAAAAGACCGCATCCAGAGCATACGGTGTCGGGCCCGGTGCGGTGCGCTTCATCAGCGGCACATACAAGCCGCATAGGGACCTTGAGAAGAAGTTGGCCGCTTTCCACGGCAGGGAAGAAGCGGATGTACTGCCGGTGATCGCCAGCCTTCATCGGCGGTTTCGTTTGGCTGCCTACATATCTTGTTTGTCTCCTGAGGCCCATGAAGCCTTTTTAGAGGCGCTCAAGGCGCGTGGTTATCAGGCCAGG
>NZ_JADEVE010000197.1 GCF_016125955.1 Acetomicrobium sp. S15 = DSM 107314
CTTCGGCCTTGGAGGGGTTTGTGTAGGCATAGCCGGGGGCCTCCTTCCCACTTATATGCCGGTGCATCCTGAGGTGGGAAGCTTATTCGGCCTCATCTCTTTTATCTGCGTGGCGATGGGTGGGTTTGGAAGTATAGCGGGTTCGATAGGGAAAGCCTCTCGCATAGCAACTCGAGCCCCTTGGGAGAAGGCTTTAAGGCTCCGTCATCAAAAGTCACCATATGGCTACGAGGCAGATCTTCCCAATTTAACAACCTCAAAACCAACCTGCACTCCGATAAGGGACGGCCGGTGTATATGCCTACCGGCAAAGGTAAAGCTCTCCAGT
>NZ_JADEVE010000198.1 GCF_016125955.1 Acetomicrobium sp. S15 = DSM 107314
CTGGAGAGCGCGAAGGAGGAAGGAGTATGAGAGGGAAATTCAAGTTTCAGGAAGGTTTTGCCTACAAGATGCCGGTGCATTTTTTGGGGAGCTATTTCTATCCGTTCCGGGTGACTCATGGGGACATGACGTCTTTTGTCAGCTTCTTTAGGAAATCCATCAGTTCCTCAGTTTCTTTATCGTTGAGTCCGGATGATGGCTCATCGAGTATCAAAAGCAGCGGATCGGATGCCAACGCTCGCGCTATCTCGAGCCATTTCTGCTTGCCA
>NZ_JADEVE010000199.1 GCF_016125955.1 Acetomicrobium sp. S15 = DSM 107314
TGAAACACTAGATAAATAGAATTAAGCCGTTGCATGACAAATGCTATTTCGAAGGGGGGAGGCTTCTTTTTTAAGCGAACAAACTGCCGAGAGCACTGCGGTTTAGCGGAACGCCCGTCATTTTGCTTTCCGACGCTGTAATAGGTCATCTTCGAGAGAAGGTAATTTTGCCATCCGAAGGCGAGATTAAAATAGAAAACCGCAAATGCATATCCCGTCAAGGCACGTCGGGCATCATGCGCGCAATCGATACAATGTTTATTGCCATGCAGAGCAGCAATCAGCGACCACGAAAGTTCAAAGCCCATGACAAA
>NZ_JADEVE010000200.1 GCF_016125955.1 Acetomicrobium sp. S15 = DSM 107314
TTTGTAAATCCAGTCGCAAACCTGGGAGGCCCTATATCTCGGCTCCTTCCATCCCTCGAACAAGGCCTCCCATTCTTCGCACTTTAGATCGAGGGCTTCTCTTTTCTTCAAGCTTTCAAGCTCTACCTCCAAATCAGCAACTCCCGAAGTCAAAAACGGCCGTGTCAATCGCGAGCGTGCTGCGCAGGAACTCCCTCTTCACGTCCAAGCGGACCAGAAAATCCCTCAATTTCTACCTCAAATACATCCATCACAGCACGAGGCCAACCGATGCTTTAACCTCCTCCATGACGTTTTCTGCCACGCTCTTTGCCCTCTTAGCA
>NZ_JADEVE010000201.1 GCF_016125955.1 Acetomicrobium sp. S15 = DSM 107314
ACACCGGGATGAAGTCTTCGCTCACAGCCAGGAAATCGCTATATCGCCACATTGCCATTCCTCCTTTCCGGTCAAACATACCGTTAGGCCCTTTTCGTCAATCTCGAAAAATTCTTGTTCTAATACAGTTAGGCGGTTAAAAACAAATGTTCACGAGCTTGGTTTCATTTACCCGCAAAACGCTTTTCGGAAAAAACGACTCCGAGAGAGAGGGAGTGGCCTATACCGCCGGTCCCAACCTCGTAGGGGAAGAGAGTCTCATATATAAGCAATGGTTCCCTGAGACTAAAGGGCTTCAAGGGTATGCCAGGGCAGTTTTATTTGTGGGCAG
>NZ_JADEVE010000202.1 GCF_016125955.1 Acetomicrobium sp. S15 = DSM 107314
CTGGCGTAAAACTCCACAACCAGCTGCTCGTTCACTAGCACGTCTATTTGCTCTCTCGTAGGAAGGCTTAAGACCCTGCCTTCCGCCCTGTCGGCATTAAGCTCAAGCCAAGCTGGCAAGGCAGCGGACTTTGGATCCGCGATTCGCAGGTTCGAATCCTGCCGCCCCAGCCATGTTTGAGAGAGAGAGGGGAAGCTTATCGCTTCCCCCATTTTATTGTGCTTTGCGCGGCAAAACCTTCTCCGCTATGGATTAATCGATAGGATAGCGCTATGCTGTGAGAGCGATCCGCTTCACTTGCAATTAGACGATGCTTCTTTGGAGCTGATCGTGAGCAAT
>NZ_JADEVE010000203.1 GCF_016125955.1 Acetomicrobium sp. S15 = DSM 107314
CTTGATGGAACTGAGACCGCTCATCTGGAACTTCAAGGAAGAAAGGGCAGCCTTGCTGCACAGAGTCAAGCGCATAGAGGAAAAATGTGCGCGAAGAGGAGCGCATAATAAGGAGGCTTTGGAGTCCTTCTGAGGGCCATATCGGCTTGACTCATTATAGTGACTTATGGTGTAAAATATATGTGTTGACTTATACTTATAACTTATATAGGTTTGTATGTTATGGTAATGGC
>NZ_JADEVE010000204.1 GCF_016125955.1 Acetomicrobium sp. S15 = DSM 107314
CCTGACGATACTACCTTCACACGCTTTAGGCAGAAGCTTCAAGAAAAAGGAATGTTAGAAGAGCTATTTTCTATATTGGATTCAGAGTTTGACCGACTGTGCCTTTTGGTGAAGAAGGGTTCATTCATAGACGCCACGATAATACAAGACCAGAGGAAGCCAATCGCCTCCTCGTCGATCGCATATCCACCCTTTTGTTCGCACCCACCGAGTGTGCTAAAAATAATCTCTTGGCCGAAGGCTATGATGCTTCCAAAATATGGGTCACGGGCAACACGGTAATAGATGCCCTCCTGTTCGCATCCTCCAATGTCGGTGGTGTGTTTGTGGCGTTCGCTGGAAAGATCATGAAAGGCTGTAGAACTTCAAAAGTGAGCACAGTAAGGGTAGATGCTTTTGATAGTATAAA
>NZ_JADEVE010000205.1 GCF_016125955.1 Acetomicrobium sp. S15 = DSM 107314
CAAGTCAGCTGCTCTGCCTATTGAGCTACACCGGCACCTCAAATGCGGCATGCAGATTGCCCTTGCCAAGCCGAAGACGACACGATATTAACGCCCAACCCGAAAATCGTCAACGTGCATATGACATGCGGATGTAGCATATATTTCACCGCGAATTATCAGTAGAAGCATTGACGTGGCTGGGTTGCCGGACATTCCACATTGGGCCAACTTTTCTATAAAACTCGACTTGGCGGAGATGGCAAACCACAAATCGCTCAGCCAAATAC
>NZ_JADEVE010000206.1 GCF_016125955.1 Acetomicrobium sp. S15 = DSM 107314
TTGATCCGGAAGCTTTTGACCCTAAGAAAGTCTATTTTGAGGATCCCGATGAGCGCCGAAAATATGAACTTGACGAATAGAAGGCAAGTATCTCTAAATAAGTCTGGCCGGCTTCGCTGCGCCGTGATCCAGCTTGGCGGATCATACGCTTGCAAAGCCTTAGGCAAGTAAAAGATAGAAGAATGGAGGCGGGTAATCTGTGAATATTTCGGATTTGGCATGGCTGTGGCTACGGATCTGGTTGCCGTAAGACCGGAGCGTAAGTCGTGTACTCCTGCGTCAGCGGCTTGGACGAGAAGACTGGCAATACTTCACTCGAGGAGTTAATGGCAGGGCTTCGCATGCTTCTGGGAGTAGAGTCGGCTACCGTCTAGACAGACTCGTTGTACTCTCAAAGCGAGTAGCTGAAATATCTAGTGTCCAATTTAACCGCAACAAGCTCGCCGTAGGAGATGGCAACTACATGCGGGAATCCAGAATAGGCGTAGATCTGGTTATCAGGAAACCTTTGCGATGTTTGCCGTCGATCCTGCAATATTGGGCTGCGAAGGCTAAGTAGTGCTCGGCAAAAAAGAGCGGCAGACTCCCGGTTGAATATATGCTCAAAAAACCCGGCATAAAAGATCTTTCCAAAGAGGCGGTAAAGGAGATCTTGAAAGAGGTAAAACTTTTGGGCACACAAAAGCGCTGACCTCTGGCAAAGGAAGAATTTGCAGGTATCGTAAAAAGTACTGTCATAAGTCCAGCCCAACTTCCGCATCTATAGCCTCCAAACACAGCAATACCAACGCATTCTGCCGTTCGTTAGTCACTAATTCTCTTTCAGCCAGCTCCTCTTCGGCTTGATCGGTTCATGGGGTACGTTCAGT
>NZ_JADEVE010000207.1 GCF_016125955.1 Acetomicrobium sp. S15 = DSM 107314
TGTATTTGGACGTGCCTCATGCGGTGGGATGTTCCTCCGGGAGCGATGCCCTGCTTTTAGCTCTTATGGCCTTAGACGTCGGCGAGGGTGACGAAGTCATAACGACGCCTTATTCTTTATTCTCAATGCACTGAAGGCGTAGGATCTGATGATATGCTACGTCCATTCATGATGGGAGCAACTTTCGATGACATCATAAGATACCTAAATGAAAATTATAGAAAACCCGCGGCAGTTTGATGTTATCCTCGCGGGCAATATTTTTGGCGATATCCTCAGCGATCTCTCATCTGTACTCGCGGGGTCGATCGGCATGATGCCTTCTG
>NZ_JADEVE010000208.1 GCF_016125955.1 Acetomicrobium sp. S15 = DSM 107314
ATTCCGGACAACGCTCGCCCCCTACGTGTTACCGCGGCTGCTGGCACGTAGTTTGCCGGGGCTTCCTCGTAAGGTACCGTCACTGTCTTCTTCCCTTACAACAGGAGTTTACACCCCGAAGGGCTCCTTCCTCCACGCGGGGCAAATACAGGGTTTCTTCGATATCCCGGTTGACCATCTTACGGCCATTCCTCTTATGGCTTCTTACTGCCACAAAGCGCTCTCCCACGAGAAGGGGAGGAAAGGCATCGCGCCACGCCACATGCCACTGGCGGTTTTCCACCTTTCCCATATCGACTATGGCCATACTCGGCTCTTTCGATATGGC
>NZ_JADEVE010000209.1 GCF_016125955.1 Acetomicrobium sp. S15 = DSM 107314
GTAGCCAAAAGAAAAATCGACGGCGATAAAATGGAGAGTCCAAAATAGATCAACGTTGGAACGATACCGCTTTGGATCCAGATTCCTATAATCATGCCGATGATCATAAGGATCACCAAGGACTTCAGGCCTACTACGATGGAATATAGGCACCCCTCCTCGATCTACGCCCACGGTTTCTTAAGCACGATAAGACCTACACAGCACACCACTACCGTTGAAACGACGATCGGGATATGATCATCCACGCCCAATACCAATACGCCACAGCTTATAATAACCGCTGCGACTATAAGAACTCCGAGAGACAAACCTAAACTCGGCCTTACTCCCTTCGCCTCAGCCATACT
>NZ_JADEVE010000210.1 GCF_016125955.1 Acetomicrobium sp. S15 = DSM 107314
GGATCGCAGGAGCCTGGGATTGGATCAAGGAGAAGGCCTCCAGTGTCGTGGGCTGGTTCGGTGGAATTCCAGAGATGATTGCTAATGCCCTCGCAGGCGTAGGAGAGTCGATGTGGTCTCCGTTCAGCTGGGCCTCGGACAGGATCGCAGGAGCCTGGGATTGGATCAATGAGAAGGCCTCCAGTGTCGTGGGCTAGTTAGGTAGAAAAAACGACATTAAAACAAAAACCAACGCCATTCATCCCGCAAAGCGTCTTTTTGTTTCCTGATTACAGGTAAAGGAAAGGAGGAAATTTTAGACCGGCAATCTGGTATTTCAAA
>NZ_JADEVE010000211.1 GCF_016125955.1 Acetomicrobium sp. S15 = DSM 107314
CCCGTCAGTGAGCCAGGGAGAAGAGAAAGTTCAGCGCTCCCCCTGCTGCGAGCGCGGCGATTATCATGATCGCCAAGGCCTCGAGGAGGCGCTTGACCACCAATTCCTTGAGCAGCACCACAAAGGTGGCAATACACGGGAAGGTCATGGAAAGCGTCACCGAGGCCACCACGCGCTGATGCGGTTCGAGCCCTAAGGGGAGCAGAAACCCTACCGCTACGTCTTTGCGCAAAAAGCCGAGCAATATCGGGCCTGCGGTCTCCCGCCGCACACCTAAAACCCCGTCGAAAATCGGCGCCGCTCCGCCGGATAAGACGATAATGATACC
>NZ_JADEVE010000212.1 GCF_016125955.1 Acetomicrobium sp. S15 = DSM 107314
AAGAATCCAAAGCGGAACAGGCTTTGGCGGCGCTAAAGAAAATGGCGGCTCCGGTCGCCAGCGTCATCCGCGACGGTCATCAAATAACCGTCCCAGCCAGTGAGCTCGTCCCTGGAGAACGCCCCTATGGAGCTGTATGCCGAGCAGATGCGCTTCTACGGCCTGGCCTGGCACCTGCTACACCCTAACAGAGCCGTGACATTAGGGCTTTGCTTCTTGAGGGAGGGCAAGACGGAGCTCTTTTCTGGCCAGGGATTCCGCATTAGCAAGAGATTCTACTCGCCGGCGGATCTGCAGTTCCTGTCCCACGTCTGGTTCCGGATCTGGCACGTGAGTGTAAGATAGGAGTTCTTTCTTTTCCGCATCGTGATACT
>NZ_JADEVE010000213.1 GCF_016125955.1 Acetomicrobium sp. S15 = DSM 107314
TTGCTTAAGACAGTATCGTACAAGGTTTGACCCGATAAAACCGCAACCTCCAGTTATGAGTAGCGTTCGCATTCTGTTCACTGCATGCTCCTTTGCTCTTTGGAGTCTTTACTTTCTGGAGCGCGCTCTTCTTGGTGAAAAACGCTCGGCATGGTGGGGCGTGGGGATTTGCGCCGGCTTGGGCTTGCTTTCCAAGTACACCATAGCGCTCTTAAACCTCATAAGCGGCGTTTATCCGCTCGACGGCGGAGATATCCTTCTAAACGGCGAATCAGTATCTAAACTTCCCCCCCATGAGAGGGCAGAAAGGGGGATAGCCAGAAC
>NZ_JADEVE010000214.1 GCF_016125955.1 Acetomicrobium sp. S15 = DSM 107314
TCTCCGTCCAGCCGGAACACACATCGGTAAGGGTTAGGGTAAAGGCATATTCTCCACTCGGGTTACCGCCTTCATGAGCTACGAGGTCCATCTCCATGAATCCCACCTTGGCATCGTCCCAATCTGCGAAGGTGCGTATGGGCACAACACGTTTTTCGAGCCATTCCTCGGCGACTTTATCAAAGGTTTCGCACAAAGGCACACCGTCAGCTTCAGCCTCAAGCTCTATAATCATCCGATCCCTCATGCGCCTGGCGTCCCTAAGAGAA